>JACMLS010000378.1 GCA_014379485.1 Bacteroidia bacterium
CGTGCCTTAATTAAAACAGATAATGATTCGCTGAAAAATGTATTGGAAGATAAACTGGAATTGTTGCGGAACGAAATAAGAAAAGAATTAAAAGAAGACAGCACTAAATCTCTCAAGAGCATAAAAAAAATGTACCGTGGTTTTTTTACAACTTCTGTTGCAGATATTACGGTAAATTTTTTCGATAATCTTCAGAAAGAATACACGAATAAATTTTTAGCTGCCGATAGAGAAAAAGATCAGCTCATTTCCGGTTTGCTGGAATCTGACGAAAGTGAGAAAAAGTTTTTGCGCATTAAAGATCAGTACAGCAACGATTACCTGAGCGATGTGGTGAAAAGGAAGATGGATAGAAACAAAACGATGGTGGAGAACGGAGAGCTAAAACAGTTAGTGGATGCTGTTTATCTTGACCCCGAAGAGTCTTTTTTCTCCTTCGACACTCATTTTTTTGCCCCCCGAAAATATTTTTTCGGAAAACCAGTTAAAACTCTTTACTTTAACGTACTCATTATCTGGCTTGCTTCAATAATTGCGTTTATAGTGTTGTATTTTGATCTTGCCAGGAAAATAATTTCGTTTTTTGAACAAAGGGGAATAAAAAAATAATTTAAGGCTTCAGAAAAAATAAACCAGCCTACGTCCAGAGACTATGGCAGATAAAATTAAAAAAACATGAATAGTACAGAAGGAATTAATGAGTTACTTGACCTTTTTCTTGTAATTGCCAAACAGGATAAGTGGAACCATAACATGAATAAAGCGTACCTGAATTTCTTTTTCAGGCATTATAATAATCCGCAGGTAATTGCCTACCTCAGCGAAAAATACGATGAGAAACTTGGCGGCATTGCAGAAAAAGAAGTTACCAATCAGCATCAGCTTTCCATGGACCTTGATTCTGTAAAAACGCTGGCCATTACAAAGCGTTTTAATAAAATGATTAACGACGAAGAGCGTTTGGTTGTGTTGGCTTTGCTTTGCGAACAGGCAAAAACCGGAGACTTTATTACCACACATCGCAATGAAATTATTGAAGCCATCAACTCCGTGCTTGGTCTTGAAAAAAACACTTTTGTTTCAATAAAAAGTCTTGTGTTGCAGGAAAATCCTTACCAGGATGCAGATGAAAACACATTGATCATGGAGCCCGAAGATCTTTCGTTGTATAACCGCATACGCGGGGTTAAACACGAAAAAGTTCCAAAGCTCGATAAACCTGTTTCAATAAAAAAATACAGCGGCTTACCGGGCCTGCTGGTGTTTAAATATTTCGGTCAGCAGGAACTTTCTGTTTCCGGAAATCCGATTGCGCCAAAAAGGTTTTACATTCTCAGGCAAAAAGATGTTTTAAGCGGCGATGGGTTTTCTTATTCTTTTGATCAGCTTACAGGAATTTTAAATAAGAAGTTTGCTTTAGATTCGTTAAAGCTTGCGCAGGAAGAAAAAACACCGTTTATAGATTTTGATGTAAAAACAAACAAGCTGCAGATCAAAGGAGTTTCCATTCCGGAAGATGCCTTGTCTTTTTACAAACCCATTTTGCATTGGCTGGGATTGTATATGCAGCAAAGACCTGCCAGCGCAGAATTAAGTTTTCAGATGGAATTTTTCAATACCGTATCTTCGCGTTTATTTCTGGAGATCATGAAACTCATGCAAAAATTAAAGGAGGGCGGTACAGAGGTTATTATTCGCTGGATCTTTGAAGAGGATGATGAAGACATACAGGAAGCCGGAGAAAATTATTCGCAGATGGTGGATGTGAAATTTATTATAGAGCCAAGAGCCTGAATTAAGTAAATAAGAAAAACAGCATCAGTAATTCAGTAAACCGCAGCAATTATTTTTTCGTTTTCATGTTAAGACTTTTTGTAACAAGTAACCAGATCAGTACCGTTTTTTGTTCAACCATCGCAAAAAAAACGCATAGTGAAGGAGATACTGATCTGTTGCTTATAGATAATTATCTGAAAAAGGAAAGTCTTATTGAGTTGATCCACACAACTGCCAAAATCCACAACTGGAGTTCGATTGTTGATTTTTCTACCAGGATACCAGATACCTATAATTTAAAGCCGGGTTTGTGGAAACGTTTCTCACGAAAGGTAAAACATCTTCCTCTGATCAGCCCGGTTTATAAATTTGCAACTGGTATTTATTCAAAAGGCAAAGCACAAGAAGGCACAAAAATAATTTCCGGCAAATTAAATGCGCATTTTCCAATTAATCCTGATACAAAAGTTCAGCTATTCCTGCTTACGCAAACTGCTCTTAATAATCCGCTCATTACTTATTTCAACGCACCTGTTATTAATTATTACGAGCATGGATTGGTAG
>JACMLS010000379.1 GCA_014379485.1 Bacteroidia bacterium
CGCTTTAAGCGCAACCCACCCAAAGATCGTGGCTATTGCATCACGCAAAAATTTACCAATTTAAAAATCATATACAGATGAAAAAATACTTACTATTTTTAATAGCTGGTTTTGTATTGGCTATACCCGCAGCACTTTTTTCTCAGAAAGGATTTTTTAAATTCTTTCTTCATTTCGAAACAGGCAAATCAGATCTTGTGAGCAAAGAGAAAAAGACTCTCGATAAGATGCTTGATACGCTGAGGAAAAACTCAATTGTAAAAATAGTTTACATTAAAGGGTATACTGATAATGTGGGAGATGAAGAGGTAAATCAAAAATTATCTCAGTCAAGATCTGTTGCCGTAAAAACACATCTTGTAAGAAAGAAAATTCCGGCAACTATAATTGTAGTAAAAAATTACGGAGAAGAAATGCCGGTTGCGGATAATGAAACGGATGAAGGGAAGCAAAAAAACCGCCGGGTAGAAATTATTGTTTCCTGGCAAAGAAAACAGGACGCACAAAATCTGGCAAAGAAAAATCAGAAAGAAAAAAACGCTGATGAAAACAATGACAGTAATAATCCTTGTGCACGCGATACGGTTATTACGCTTTCGCGGGGAACGCAAATTTCAATGAATATTTGTGAGTGGAGAAGAAAAAAGGATTGTATAAGTGTTGATGAGTTTACTGACATGCAATCTTTACTTGGAAGTGATATGAATACAATGACGAGCAAAGGAAAACCTATGATTACAGGTGGCATGTTCCGGCTTCGTTTGTGCGATGATTCCTGCCTCAGAAAACCTATTACAATTCGCAGGCCTGTAAACGATTCCTGTCTGGGCGATGCAAAGCTGAGTTTATGGAACATGACCATTGGAAACAGGTGGGGAGAAGATAAAACAAACCGTGGATTGAGAATTGTAAGAATTGACGGAAAAAAATATTATGAGTTTGATGTTTTTTGTCCCGGCGGAAAAAACCTCGATGTGAAGATTGAGAATTACATTGATCAGAATAAACGATTTAAGTTTACCATTAATAAAAGAAAGTATAAATTGATTGATGTGCGAATGACCTACCAATGTCCGGATGCCGTTATTACTTCCAACAACAAACGCCCAAGAAAAACACTTTTTATAAAAGGCTTCTGTCCAGACAACGAACCTTTTATTACTGCAACTGCAATAAATAAAAAAGGCGATACGCTTGAAATGGATTACAGGCCCATCAGCAGCCTCTCTCACAATGTTGAACCTTGTAATTGCGACAAATCTCGCCTTGTATTAAAAAAAGAAAATGCAAAACCTGAAAAGAGTTCGGGTAAAGAAGAGAAAAGTGTTTCTGAAAAAAGCACTAAAAGAAAAAATAAAAAAGAACGCAAAAGTAGAAAGGATAAAAAAAATAAAGACAAGAAAGAGAATGAGAAAGGCTTTAAATTGTATAAAAATTATAAACTGGACATTAAGGATTTTGAAAGGAAGAGACGGGGAGCAATTGCCGGGGCTTAATTTTAATTTTCCCGACACAACGAAATAGTCAGATGAACAGCGGGCCCTTTTTTGGAGTCGTTTTTTGGATCTCATGCGTTTTATTTTTTATACCGGTGTTGATTGGAATTTTCAGATCCAAAGAATATATGCGCGTGGTTCTTTTTATGCTCATTGCGGCTTTATTTTTTTATTGAGGATACAGAATGTGTTTTGCTTTCTGTATCGCTTGCAGCGAGGTCGGTTAAGTCTCTACCGGGACATAGATTTCATTGACCCATCTAGACGGAATTGTCCTGTCAAGGACCTGATATCGGTAATCAAAAAGAAGAAGAAATAAAAGTCCTGTAAGGACGAAATTGAAATTTAAGACCGGTCTTTTAAATGATTGCGTCCTTACAGGACTCTAAATTAAGAGAACCTTTTTTATTACCGGTCTTAGGTCACTACGTGGCCATTTAAAGATACTGCGAAGTTTTAATTGAAATAATTTGTTCTGATAAATGCCAAACTAATGTACGCCTAAACTCCTAAGTCAACAAGCCTGCAAATACACTGCCCGGCCTTGTCTTTTCTTTCCCGTTAAAGGAAATGAATATTTTTATCTGTGTCCGGCGTTTTCTAAATGTAAAAGTCATTTATTACCGTCCATAAAGCCCCTTTCATCGGCAATTTTTATTAGCCCAAATAATTTTGAATTCACGGATTTAATCCTACATTTAGTCAGGTTAAAAATCCGTATGAATCAGCTATTGTTTTGATAATAGTTTCTTCATATTAAACTTAAATATAAAATTATGCGTATCAGATCTATCTTCTCGCTCCTTTTAGTTTCTATTATTTGTTTTTCGTTCAGAATGCCTGTGGCAATTGACCAGGCTCCTCTCTGGATGCGCTATCCATCTATTTCACCAGACGGTACAAGCATTTTGTTCTGCTACAAAGGCAATATTTACAAAGTACCTGCTGCTGGCGGAACGGCAATGAATCTTACAACCTCTGAAGGGTATGAGTATATGCCCATCTGGTCGCCCGACGGAAAATGGATTGCTTTTGCTTCTGATAAACACGGAAATTTTGATGTGTACGTAATGCCTTCTGAAGGTGGAAACGCAAAACGTCTTACTTTTCATAGTGCAGCCGATATTCCTTCGTGTTTTTCTCCCGACTCTAAAGAAGTTTATTTTTCTTCTACCCGTGTTGATGTTTTTACGAGTTATCAGTGCCCCAATTCGCGTCTGCCTGAATTGTATAAAGTTTCTGTTGATGGCGGAAGAGAAAAAATGGTGCTTTCTACTGCAACAGAAGAAATGAAATGCGATGCAGCCGGAAACAGGTTTTTATTTATTGATAAAAAAGGTGGCGAAGATACCTGGAGAAAACACCATACCAGTTCTGTTACGCGCGATATCTGGATCTACGACAATAAAAACACTTCCTTTAAACAGCTTACAGAATTTTCTGGCGAAGACAGAAACCCGCAATGGTCTGGTGACGAAAAAGAAATTTATTACCTGAGCGAAAAAGCCGGAACCTATAATGTGTGGAAAATGTCAGTAGAAAATCCTGCATCTGCAACACAACTCACATCATTCGAAAAAAATCCGGTACGTTTTCTGAGTAATTCAAAAAACAATACGCTTTGTTTTGGTTACGACGGAGAAATTTATACCATGGTAAACGGAGGAAAACCGGCCAAAGTAAAAATCGTAATTCCTACTGACGAAAGCGCTTCTGACGAAAGAAACGAAGTATTTACCAGCGGGGCAACAGAAATGGAAGTTTCTCCAAACGGTAAAGAAGTTGTTTTTGTTGTAAGAGGAGAAGTCTTTGTTTCTTCTATTGAGGCGGGTATTACAAAACGTGTTACTAATACACCCGGTATGGAGCGCTCTGTTTCATTTAGTCCGGACGGGCGCTCTGTGTTGTATGCTTCTGAAAGAAATAAGATCTGGGGTATTTACCAATCATCCATTATCCGTACTGAAGAAACACATTTTTTTAATAGCTCTGTGCTGAAAGAAGAAGCGCTTGTTGTTACTGATAAAGAATCTTTTCAGCCTAAATATTCTCCTGATGGAACTGAGGTCGCTTTTCTTGAAGACAGAACTGCAGTAAAAATTTACAATATCAAATCAAAAGAAACACGTCTTATTATGCCTGGAGACAAAGCCTATTCTTATTCAGACGGAGACCAGTGGTACGACTGGAGTCCTGATGGAAAATATTTGCTTATACAGTTTTTAGAAGATAACCAATGGCTTTCTGAAGTAGGATTGATAGAAGCAAGCGGAAAAGGAAAAATGATTGACCTTACGCAAAGCGCTTATGATAACAGTACGCCAAAATGGATGATGGATGGAAAAATGATGATCTGGTTCAGTACCCGTAATGGAATGAAAAATCATGCGAGTCATGGATGGCAAAGCGATGTATACGGACAATTCTTTACCAAAGAAAGTTTTGATCGTTTTAAAATGAATAAAGATGAGTACCTGATCCTTAAAGAAAAAGAAGATAAAGAAAAGGAGAAAGAAAAAATTAAATCACTGGGCGACGTAAAATCTCAGTTACCCGTTGTAAAAATTGAGATGGATGAATTGGAAGACAGGAAAGTACGTCTTACCATTAACTCTGCAATTATGGGCGATGCAGTCATTTCCAAAGACGGAGAACAATTGTATTACATGTCTAAATTCGAATCAGGTTATGATCTCTGGACAACCAAGTTGCGTGAGCACGAAACAAAACTTCTTTTAAAATTAGATGCCGGTTCTGCCGGAAACCTGATTCTTGATAAAGAAGGAAAAAATATTTTCTTTGTAAGCGATGGAAGCCTTGTAAGGGTTAATCTTGATAAAAATGACCGGAAAGATATTGCTTTTAAAGCAGAAATGACCATTAAGCCCTGGGAAGAAAGAGCGGAAATGTACGAACATATGTGGAGACAGGCTTATAAGAAATTTTACGTTTCTGATATGCAAAAAACAGATTGGAAATACTACAAAGAAGTGTATGCGAAATTTCTGCCCTTCATAAACAACAACCGCGATTTTGCAGAACTCTCAAGCGAATTGTTGGGCGAGTTAAATGCATCGCACACCGGTTGCCGTTCTTTTTCTACAATGAAAAACGGTGATGAGACCTGTGCGCTTGGTTTGTTGTACGATGAAAATTATACAGGTAAAGGCATTAAAGTTGCTGAGGTAATTGAAAAAGGCCCGCTCGATAATTCAACTTCACTTATCAAACCCGGAATTATACTTGAGAAAATTGACGGTGAAGAAATAAGCGAGAACTTAAATTATTTTCAATTACTGAACAGAAAAAAAGGAAAAGTTGTTTTACTTTCTCTGTATGATGAGAAATCAAAAAAGAAATGGGAAGAAACATTAAAACCCATTTCTTTGGGAGAGCAAAACGAATTATTGTACCAGAGATGGATCCGCACCTTACAGGATCAGACAGATAAATTGTCAGGTGGCAAATTAGGTTATGTGCATGTGCGTGGTATGGACGACGAAAGTTTCAGAGTAGTGTATGAGCAGGCACTTGGAAAATACGGTAACAAAAAAGGATTGATTGTTGATACACGCTACAACGGAGGCGGTTGGTTGCACGATGACCTTGCCACTTTTTTAAGCGGAAAAGAATACATAAAATTCATTCCCCGCGAAAGACAAATCGGTTCTGAACCGCAAACCAAATGGAATAAAGTTTCATGCGTGCTAATGTCAGAAGGAAATTATTCTGATGCACACATGTTTCCTTACGTATACAAACAACTCGGAATCGGAAAACTTATTGGGATGCCTGTGCCCGGTACAGGAACAGCGGTTTGGTGGGAAACTTTGAATGATAACTCCATGCTTTTCGGAATTCCGCAAGTAGGTGTTGTTGGAATGGATGGAAAATATTTAGAGAACAACCAGCTCGAACCAGACCTTAAGATCAGAAATAAATTTGAAGACATTGTAAATAAGCATGACACGCAGTTGGAGAAAGCTGTTGATGAATTGATGGCGAAATAAAGTCCGTTAGTCCGTTGAGTCCGAAGTCCGCGAGTTCGGAAATTGATGAGTTCAAAGTCCTCACGTTGCGAGGGTGTTGTCACCCGAGTTGTGAGAGAGAGAAACATTGAAATATAAAACAGAAGAATCAGATTTTGTGATTTTTGATTTGAGTGATCTCCAATCAATTCGTCTTAATAAGGTCAAGGATTTTTCACAATAAAAAAATTGTCAATTATTTTGGCAATGAATTTATTGCCAACAGGAAAATATTCTGATTTAAGAAAGGGTATTTTCATATATTAAATATGATGATTGTTGTAATTATTAATTTAATGCAATGAATAAAGAAAACAAATATTGTTACGATTATCCCCGTCCCTGCGTTGCATCCGATTGTTTGATCATAAACGAGCAGGACGAAATTTTACTGATTCAACGCAAGCATCCGCCTTGCGAAGGAAGCTGGGCATTACCAGGCGGTTTTTTGGAAATGGACGAAACAACCGAGCAATGTGCGGCAAGAGAATTACTCGAAGAAACCGGAGTAACAATTGATGTAAAAGAATTGAAACACGTTGCTGTATTTTCTGAAGTAAATCGTGATCCACGAAAAAGAATTATTTCTGTTTCTTATTTAGCTCATGTTTCAAAATCAGAAGTACAACACAAAGCAGGAGACGATGCTTCCAATACAGACTGGCACAAGCTCGATCAGCTTCCGGTTATGGCTTTTGATCATGCGCAAATAATTGAATGCGCAAAAACAAAAGACCTTTTCTGATGAAAAAAAGGTTGAAAATATTTTTTGTAATTCTTTTTTTGATCTCAGTTTGTTCTTCAAATTGTTTTTCGCAGTTGTTTATTCAAACTCAAAGTTATAACACCGGAAAAACATTTGATGAAATTCCGCGAACGGATTATATGGGAACTTTTTCGGCCATTTATTTTCTTCAGCAAAATAAAAACATAAACATTGATCCTGAGTTAAGTAAAGAATCTGTATATGTAAGTGATTCAATTATTAAATGCAGGGTAAAAAAAGTGAATCATGCAGGAAATCTGATTGCAGATTCAATGACCATTTTACAACTAAGAAATGAATTAACTGATGTAATTAAGTATGCCCAAAAAAATGAATCTATAAAAGGGTATAAACCTGATAGTGTTTTTTATAGGGCAGGAAGTAAAAGTGTTACAAACTATAATTTATATTTTGTTTCAACAGGCTTCATTAAAGATTCTGCTCTTCATAGAAAGGCAGTTTTAAGAAAAATCGGAAGAGGAGCAATAATTGTGTCTTTTGGTTTGCTTGGATATTTTGCTACGCAGGTCTTTCATGAAAAAAAAGATGATCCGCTACCGCCCGGAATAAAAAGAACCGAAGGAAAAAACCCATTCAAAGGTACTTCGGGCCTTAGCGGGTTTGTAATTATCTACGATAAAAAAAATAATCAAATATGTTTTTACCGGCAACAATTTTTTCTGGCAGATAGAGATCCTACCAATGAAGAGAACATTGTTAAACAAATCAGAGGAGCCTTCAAAGAAAATTTTATTGATATTTATGAGAATTAATTTAATTCAAAATGATGCAGATAAAATATTGTGCTTTTAATTCTCCTGGTCAAAATTTATTATGCAAAAAATTGAAATTATAAAAGCAGACATCACCACCTTGAAAGTGGATGCGATCGTTAACGCGGCCAATTCCTCTTTAATGGGTGGCGGTGGTGTAGACGGTGCAATCCATCGTGCCGCCGGCCCGCAGTTGCTGGAAGAATGCAGAACATTGAACGGTGCAAAAACGGGGGAAGCAAAAATTACCAAAGGATATAATTTACCTGCAAAATTTATTATTCACGCCGTTGGACCAGTGTGGTATGGCGGACATAAAAACGAAGAGGAACTTTTAAAAAATTGTTATCTCAATTCGCTTAAACTTGCTATTGAAAATAAGATTAAAACAATTGCATTTCCTTCTATAAGCACTGGTGCCTATCGTTTTCCTTTTGACAGGGCGGCTAAGATCGCTTACAAAACAGTTTTAGATTTTTTGGATTTGCATCCTGACATTGAGAAAGTTTTTTTGGTGGTGTTTTCTGATTCTGATCTGGAACAATTCAGCAGGGTCATTCAAAAATAATTTAAACTTAAATTCCTGTTAACCTTTTTTAGGAGATTTCTGTGCTTTTCTCAATAGTACCCACACTCTTCCCTTTTTATCTGCCATAGTTTTAGCGGCAGCCCATTTACACCAGCGGTAAGCCCTTTCGGTGTCAATTTTTTACTTTTGTAATCGAATAAAACAGCCTTGATCAGACTCAATAATATCCAAAAAGCTTATAAAATGGGAAACCAGTTGTTTCCTGTGCTAAAAGGCATTGACCTGCATATTAAAGCCGGAGAATTTGTTTCTATTATGGGCTCATCGGGTTCAGGTAAATCTACTTTGCTTAATGTTTTGGGTTTGCTTGATAATTACGATTCCGGAGAATATTTCCTGAACGGTAATCTTGTAAAAAATCTTTCGCAAAAATCGGCAGCGCAACTTCGTAATAAATTTTTAGGATTTGTTTTTCAATCATTCAATTTACTTTCGTTTAAAAATGCAATGGAAAATGTGGCGCTTCCATTGTACTATCAAAAAGTCAGCAGAAAAGAAAGAAATAAAATCGCATTAGAATATTTAGACCGTGTTGGATTAAAAGAATGGGCCAACCACACGCCCAACGAATTATCGGGCGGACAAAAACAACGTGTAGCTATTGCAAGATCGCTGATAGGAAAACCAAAAGTAATTTTTGCAGATGAACCAACAGGGGCATTGGATTCTCAAACATCATTAGAAGTAATGAATATTTTTAAAGAAGTGAACAGACAAGGAATTACAATTGTTTTAGTAACGCATGAAATTGAGATTGCTGAGATAACTGACAGGATAATTAAACTTAAAGACGGATTGATTGTTACTGAAGAACTGGTTGGGTAAGGGCAATAGGGGATAGGCAATAGTGAATAGGGGATTTCTCAGACAAAAAAATGTTTTCATATTAAAGATGAATGAAGAATGATGAAGTAGAGTTTAATTCTTAACCAACTAACCAACTTTGAACCAAATCCCGATAGCTATCGGGAGTAAACCAAAAACCCGAAACAAAAAAATGTTTGACAGAGATAAATGGCAGGAAATATTTGCAACCATGCGCAAGAACAAATTGCGCACCATTCTTACTGCGCTTTCTGTTATGTGGGGAACTTTTATTCTTATTATTTTATTGGCAAGTGGTAATGGCTTAAAGAACGGAGCCGATTCTCAGTTTAAATCTGATGCAATTAATTCTATCTGGATTGACGGAGGACAAACTTCTTTAGCTTATAAGGGAATGAAAGTGGGAAGAACAATTCAACTGACCAATGAAGATGTAAAAGACATCAAGCAAAAAATAGGCAACATTGATAAATTGAGTTCTGTTTACCAGGGCAGAATGAACCGTGTTATGAAATACAAAAAAGAAACCGGAAGTTTTACTGTGCGTTCTTGTATGCCCGATCATAAATTTTTAGAAAAGGCAGAGATCATAAGCGGTAGATTTGTAGATCAATTAGATTTTGATGAGTGCAGAAAAGTTTGTGCGATTGGAGTTCCTGTAAAAGAAGCGCTGTTCAAGAACGAAGATCCTATTGGAAAATATATTAATGTGGAAGGAGTTTCTTTTAAAGTGATTGGATTGTTTACAGATCCGGGACGTGGAGATAATGAAAGAATCTATATTCCGCTTACTACTTCACAAAAATGTTATAACGGCAAAAACAATGTGAATGTAATTTGGTTAAGCACAGAGAACTCTGCGGTAGAGGTGAGCGAAAAAATGGTGACAGAAATTCAGAGTATGCTTGCTGCACGCCATGTTTTTAATCCAATGGATCCAAGCGCCGTTGGAGTCAGGAACAATACAGTTGAGTATGTAAAAATAATGAATGTACTTTCCGGGATAAATATTTTTGTATGGATCATTGGAATTTTTACATTAATTGCCGGTGTTGTTGGAGTAAGTAATATTATGATGATTGTTGTTAAAGAACGCACAAAAGAAATTGGAATACGTAAAGCTCTTGGAGCCACGCCCGCTTCAATAGTAAGTCTTGTAATTATGGAGAGCGTTGTGGTAACATTTATTGCAGGAAGCCTGGGAGTAATTTTAGGAATGCTTGTTCTTTTTATTGCACAGAAAATTGGTATTGACAGTGAGTATTTTAAAGACCCGAATGTCGATCTGACCATTGCCTTCAGCGCAGTTATAACGATAGTAGTTGCAGGAGCCATTGCAGGATTGATCCCATCGATACGTGCATCGGCTATACAACCGGTAGTAGCGCTTAGAGATTTATAGAAAAAAAGGCAATAGGGGATAGGCAATAGTGAATAGGGAGATTGCAGAAGGAAAATAAGAATGAATGATGAATAGCCAATGATGAATGAGTAAGTGAAACTTAAATTTACCGAACAACCAATTACAGTTAATTACAACCATTTACTAATAACTATTAACCGACAACCATTAACTGAACAACATGTTCGAAAGAGATAACTGGCAGGAAATATTTGCAACCATGCGTAAAAATAAAGTGCGCACTTTTCTTTCTGCATTTGGTGTGGGTTGGGGAATTTTTATGCTCATCATTATGTTGGGTGCAGGAAGCGGATTGCGTAACGGGGTGCTTAAGGAATTTGCTGGCGGAAATACAAATAGTTTTTTTATCTGGACACAAAAAACTTCGAAGCCATACAAAGGAATGCAGCCCGGCAGAAATTTTAATTTCAGAAATGGCGACATAGCAGCATTGCAGCAGTTGCCGGAATTGGAAAGCATTGGTCCGTTGAATCAGTTGGGAGGTTTTGAAAGCGGAAATAATGTAGTACGCGGTGTAAAAACCACCTCGGCAGAAGTAATGGGAGAATTTCCTGTGATGACTAAAATTCAGGAAGTGAAAATGGTTTCCGGAAGATTTTTAAATGAAAATGACATTCGTGAAAAAAGAAAAGTGGCCGTTATTGGCAGAAGAGTGGCACAGCATTTATTTAAAAAAGGAGAAGATCCGGTTAACCAATACATAAAAGTAAATGGTATTTATTTTAAAGTGGTAGGGCAAACCACACCGGCATCTGACGGCGACCAGGCACGCGAGCAGGAAAGCCAGATCCATATTCCTTTTACAACTTTTCAGAGTGCATTTAATTTCGGAAATATTGTAGGCTGGTTTGCTATTACTGCAAAAAAAGATGTACCCGCTTCTGTTGCAGAAAAACGCGCAATAGAAATTTTAAAAGAAAGACATCAGATTGCTCCCGAAGATATGATGGCGCTCGGTCATTGGAACATGCAGGAAGAATTTACCAAACTGAACGGATTGTTTTCGGGAATAGAAGTGCTTGTGTGGTTTGTAGGTGTTGGAACATTATTGGCAGGTGTGATCGGAATTTCAAACATCATGCTTATTGTAGTTAAAGAACGCACAAAAGAAATTGGTGTAAAACGCGCCCTCGGAGCAACGCCAATGAATATTATTACGCAATTAATTATTGAATCGGTTTTTCTCACAGCAATTGCCGGTTTTTTTGGCTTAATGGTGGGTTATACGATAATAGAAACATTACGCGTTAATATGCCCGCAGGTGAAGGAGGAATGTTTTCTAATCCCGAAATAAAACTAGATATTATTTTAAAAAGCCTTGGTTTATTAATAGGAGCAGGAGCCCTGGCCGGGTTGATTCCTGCAAAAAAAGCAACAGATATAAATCCGGTAGAAGCATTGAGATCAGAATAAAAAAAGGAAAATTAATTTTATGAAAAAAGCAATCAAAACAATTTTATTGATCGGGGTGATCGGAGTCTCGGTTTATTTTATTTACTACCTCGTTACCAAACAAGGTGCAGATCCCATAGTTTATCAAACCATCAGTACAACAGATACCACCATCATAAAAAAAACAGTGGCTACAGGTTCTGTAATACCACGCCGCGAGATCAATATGAAATCGCAGGTATCTGGTATTATAGAAAAATTATATTTTATTGCGGGCAGCCAGATAAAAGTTGGCGATGTGATTGCGAGAGTAAAAATAATTCCAGACCTCGTAAATCTGAACAACGCAGAAACGCGCGTAAGCCAGGCGCAGATAAATTTTGATAACGCAAAAATTGAAATTGAGAGGAACAAAGAACTTTTTAAGCAAAATGTAATTCCTAAAACGGAGATGATTGCAAGTGAACAAAAATTCAACACTAACAAAACAGAACTGGAAGCGGCAGAAACAAATCTTCAGTTAATTAAAGATGGCGTAAATAAAAAGGCTGGTCAATCTACCACCAATACTTTAATTCGTTCTACCATTACAGGTATGATATTAGATGTTCCGGTTAAGGAAGGTACACGTGTAATTGAAAGCAATACGTTTAACGAAGGTACAACCATTGCCTCTGTTGCTGATATGGGAGAAATGATCTTTGAGGGAAAGTTAGATGAATCTGAAGTAGGAAAAATTCATGAAGGAATGGAATTGAATTTAAGTATTGGCGCATTAGAAAATGTAAAGTTGCTTGCTAAACTTGAATACATTTCTCCCAAAGGTGTAACAGAGAATGGAGCCATTCAATTCCAGATCCGCGCCGCAATAGATTTTTCTAAAAATCCTGGCGGTGCATTTTTACGTGCAGGTTATAGTGCAAATGCAGATATTATTCTCGAAAAAAGAGATAAGGTAATGTCTGTACCAGAAAGCGTTTTGATCTTTGAAAACGGAAACACTTTTGTTGAAGTGCAAACGGGACCCGGAAAATTTGAGAAGAGAAAAGTGAAAACCGGAATTTCTGACGGAATAATTATTGAAGTGTTGGAAGGATTGCAAAAAACAGATAGAATAAAAGTTCCTCAATTACAAATGGGTCAAAGGCAAAACGGATAATTTACGGAGGTAAAGTTCCGAGGTAATGCACACAGGGAATTCTGTTCCAGGTGCAATCGTTGTAATAATTTATTCCGAATTCTTTTATGCCTTCTTTTGTTACTTCAATGATCAGTTCAGGCGTTTCTATCCAGGTCTTTAAGCATTCTTTATCAATAGGAGTGTAATATGAACTTCCCTCTTTGTATTTTTTTAATAGGGCAAAATAGGCGACCGAATCTTTTTTAAGATCATCTACAATAAAATATTTTCCGGGTGCAAGATTGAATTTTAGTATTCCTGAACTGTCGCTTGTTGTTTCAATCAGGATCTTTGCAGCGACTCTGCCCGGCTCTTCTTTTTTTAAATAAAACTTTTTGTTTGGAAATGCTTTTGGTGTGGCAAGTTCTTTCATTTTTTCCTGAGACGGAGGAATTCCTCCGCAAAAAGCAAAGGTCTGTGAAA
>JACMLS010000380.1 GCA_014379485.1 Bacteroidia bacterium
ACAGAAAAATGATTATCGTAAACAGTTTAAAATATCTAACGGAAAACAAAAGAGTAATTCTTTATGGGTATGTCATAATGCCAAATCACATTCACCTATTGTGGGAAATTTGCGAACAACACGAATTAAAAAATGTACAAAGAGATTTTTTAAAGTTTACAGCACAGCAAATTAAATTTGACATGAAAGATTCCAGCGATCCGTTTTTGAAACAATTACTTGTGAATAAACATGATCGCACATTTCAGTTTTGGGAGAAAGATGGTTTATCAGTTATGTTATTCAAATCAGAAACTATTCGAGAGAAACTTGATTACATTCACAGAAATCCACTTCAAAAAAAATGGAAACTTGTGGCTGAGCCAGAAGACTATCTGTTTTCTTCTGCTGCTTTTTACGCAGGAAAAAAAGATGAATTTGAAATGCTGACACATATTGATGAACGAATTGGTTCTGCTGATTGAAATTCGTCGTTTGTACCCTCACAGTTCGGGTGGACAACACCCGAACATCTCACCGAAGCACCACGTTGGGTGTTGTCCACCCAACGTGTGTGTGAGCGAAGTTTAGAATCTCTGAGCTTAATTCTATTTTACTACCTCTAACAATTTGAATTCGGTAATTGACTTTCAAATGCAAATTCGTCGCATTTAATCCTCATAGTTTGGGTGGACAACACCCGAACGCCTGTCCGAACCACCTCGTTGGGTGTTGTCCCCCCAACGAGTGTGTGAACAAAGTTTGGAATTTTAAAATTTATCCGCATTAATTTCAAGCATTTTCTGCTGAATTTGTTTTTCTATTTGCTTTGTTTCGTCACATAAAAGAACAATATCAAACACTTCTTTTTTTCCGTCAGCTCTTTCAACTACCATTTCAATTTCCTGCTCTGCTATATCGCTGTAAAGAATTGCTCCCCCTAAAAAAGCTCCAATAATTACCAGAAGTATATATCCAACAACTCTGAGCGCATTCCAGATCTTTTTATTTTCAAAAACAAACCAGATATTTTTAACCTCATCAAATCTAATGATCCTCGTTCTGCCGTTTTCATTAACAGGTCTTTTGTCCCAGTTTAATTCGATAGAATCTTTATGCAAGGTAAATACAACCATGATTTTTTATTTCAACTACTTTTTTCCAAAAAAAAACTCTGCAAAGCTGAATAATCAAATTTACTTTTCAAACTAAAATTCGTCGTTTTTAAACCCACCCACCCCGGGTGGACAACACCCGAACCAAAGAAAAAAAAACTCCGCAAAATTTCTGCGGAGATTTTCAGGTAATTAATTTATAATGTCAGGCTGAGCCCGTCGAAGCCTACTTTGTGTCGCCCAACATATTTACGGTCTCATAAATATAAAAGTCCTTTTGCAAATTCTCTGCCCATTTCTTTTCGCGGGTCATTTTAGTGGTGTCGTTTTGCATATTGTCAATATCCACTTTCAATAAACTTGCTTCAAAGCCTTTTATTTCTGATCTCAGGTTTTCGTATTTTTTATTTTCGGCTTTTATCTTTTTTTCTTCTTCGCGGAATTTATCGAGGTTCAGAGAATATTTGCTG
The DNA here is from genome assembly GCA_014379485.1 of Bacteroidia bacterium. Lineage (GTDB taxonomy): Bacteria > Bacteroidota > Bacteroidia > B-17B0 > Aurantibacillaceae > AM-1111. Next base: position 1,565 of record JACMLS010000380.1, read on the forward strand.
TCGTCTTTGCGGCTTTTGAAGTAGTTAGATTCTTCTTCTACAAGCGCAAAAGTTTTATTGGCTTTAACTCTTTCTTTACTTTTTTTACGGATCTTATCGTAATCCAGGTAGTTAAAAGTTTTGTATTCTGCCGAAGGAATCTCATCCCAGGACATTGGAAAATCAAGCTCTTTTTCTCCTGTTTCCAATTGACTGTAAGCATCAGGAAGTACTACATCTGGCATTACACCTTTTAATTGCGTTGCGCCCCCGTTAATTCTATAAAACTTTTGCATAGTTACTTTTACTGCGCCTAAAGGTTTTACGGTATCAAACTCAGGCATAAGGTAATTATCAAGATCTAAAAATTGTTGCACAGTTCCTTTTCCGAAAGATTGTGTTCCTACAATTAATGCACGCTTATAATCCTGCATAGCAGCTGCAAAAATTTCTGATGCAGATGCGCTGTTACGGTTTACCAATACTGCCATTGGTCCATCATAAACCTGTTCCGGATTGTGATCGGAATAAATATCTGCCTTACCGCCTTTTTTACGCACTTGTACAGTGGGGCCTGTTGGAATAAAATGGCCAACCATATCAATTACTTCCTGTAAAGAGCCGCCGCCATTATCGCGCAAGTCAATAATAATTCCGTCAACTCCTGCATTTTTTAATTTTACTGCTTCTGTTTTTATATCGGCTCCGCAACGTTTTGCTCCGTTTTTTGTAAAATCAGAATAGAAAACCGGCAGACGAATGTAACCTATCTTCTGTTTTCCGTTTTGCAAAACCGCAGATTGAGCAAAAGTTTCTTCGAGCATAATAATGTCGCGTATGATTGGAATAATTGTAACAGCGCCGTCGGGTTTTTTCACTGTTAACCTCACTTCTGTTCCTTTTTTCCCTTTTATCAGCTCAATGGCATCATCAAGATCCATATCAACAATATCAACAGGTTCTGCCGCTCCTTGTGCAACTTTAATAATGGCATCTCCGGCCTTTAATTCACCTTGTTTGTAAGACGGACTTCCCACTACAATTTCTGTAATTTTTACAAGGCCGTCTTTTTGCTGAAGCTTTGCTCCTATTCCTTCCAGTTGTCCGCTCATGCTCTGGTCAAATTGTTTCTTTTCTTTAGGAGGAAAAAATTCTGTATGAGGATCGTACATAGCTGTAATGCAATTTACGTAAGCAGAAAAACGATCTTTATCATTATATTTCTTTAAGCGTTTAAACCAATCATCGTTAACTTTCATAACTTTTCTTCTTGCCTTTGCTTCAATAGAGTCGAAAGATAAAATAGTAATGACAGAATCTTTTTTAGCTGCAACCTCCTTAGCTTTTTCCTGCGTATTCAGATCTTCGTTTAACCGAATAAGTACCTGGTATTGCAACGATTTTCTCCATTCTTTTTTAAGGTCTTCATCTGTCTTTGCAAAAGCAGTTTTTTCAACATCCGTTTCATACTCTTCGTTTACTTTATAGTCAAATGGTTTTGAAAGCAGCTCTTTATACAAAGCTTCTTTCTCTGCAATTCTTTTTACAATGAGTTGCTGGCTTATATTAAATAACTGAAAAGTTCCATTGCTTATCTCATCGTCTATTTTATCGCGGAAAGCAGCCATTTCATCAATATCAGATTGCAAAAGGAATTTTTTATTATAATCCAGGCGCTTCAGATACAGATCAAATGCTTTTTTAGAAAACTCGTCGTCAATTTTTAAAGGCGCATAATGTGCGTTGTTAAGGCCGCTCATCAAAATATCAAGAATAAGCTGGTTTTTAGAAAAAGACAGCTTGTACGTTGTAAAAGATACCAATCCAAGACAAACCGTTATGGTTAAGGCCTTGATAAATTTAATTCTGCTCATAATCCGTTTCGTTAGTTATTACAAAGTTAAGTGAATATACGTTTTTCCCTGTTTTTTGATGTATA
>JACMLS010000381.1 GCA_014379485.1 Bacteroidia bacterium
AAAATAATATTGGTATTGGTACCACCGTAATTTGTAATACAAACCATATAATATTCTCCTGCAATCGCATTTGGTATAGTACAAACTTCAGTTGCCTGGGCATCATAACTGCAATCTACCATGTTGCCTGACGGATAAAAAGGTCCGGCTGTATTATCGGGGCAACCCGGAGAACAGTTAGAGGTAAGCGCGGCAGTGCAAGGGGCGGTAGGAGAATTAAAAGGTCCCCAGGCAACAAAATCAATATCATCAAAAGAGCTTGCGCCTCCAATACTCATGGTTATTTGTCCGCTGGTTGCAATTTGCAAGTAGTACCATACAGGATTTGGCTGGCTCATTAAACATCCGTAATCAGGGCCGGGTTGTGCAGTAGATCCGTTTGCAATTGCCGGAAAATTATAGGTGGTTCCCGTACAAAATGGATCTGCTGTTGCACAATCGTTTTGTGAAAAACAGCAAAAAGAAGAGATTATAAGAAGTAGGAGGAGATATATTTTCCGCATGAACCTTTTTTTGAGAAACGAATTTACGGTTTTTTTATGCAAATTCACCATAATGTTCGGTAAGCTAAATCAGGTCTTCGTCGAAATGATTTTGCTTATTGAGGGGGCAGAACCCTTGAATCTGAAAATTATAGGCAAAAAAATAAATACCGGGTCAGACTTAAAAAGGGGGTACAACAAATCCCTGAATGATTTCATCTCGCAAAGGCGCAAAGCCGCTAAGACGGAAGAGTATTTATTAGCCCAAAGAAAATCCTTAGCGTCTTAGCGAGAACATAAACAAAGATTTGTCTAACACATCTTAAAAATCGCCCCTGCGCAGGGCTTTTATTTTTTTGTGATGAATTTTGTCTGATTTCTTTTTAGCCTTGCTTGATTTGGATGGTTTTGTGGGTCTTCTTTTCTTTTTTTGCTTTAAAGCGGCGGCTATGAGCTCATAGAATTTTTCAATAACATTGGCTTTATTGGTGTGCTGTGAGCGGCTGGTCTCATCAGCCAGCACCAACTCTCCTTTATCATTGATGCGGTTCTTTAATTTTTCGTAAATGATCTTTTTAGAAAATTCCGGCAAGATAGTTGATTCGCCTATATTGAAATACAACTCTGCCTTTGATTCTGTTTTGTTTACATGCTGGCCGCCTTTGCCGCCACTTTTCGCAAACGCAAAGTTTATTTCTTTTTCAATACCGCTTATTTTTAATTGCTCAATTGTCATAATTTTCGTACATCAAATATCTCAAAAGTAAAATGCCACAGATTGCACAGATTACCGCAGATTGAAGGCACAGATTTATTTTTTGAGATGTGTTACAAAAAATGGTTTAGGCTTCAACATCATAATAACAAAGTTAAACAAAATCGAAATGCGTTTTTTAGTTCTGATAGTTTTAATTTCAATTTCCTTTTCGGGAAGAGGGCAGGTTACACAAAGCCTGGCAATGAAAAGGTTTCAGTACCTGAATTTTCATTCGTCTTTAAATAATCTTGTAACTATTGACGAAGCGGGGGTGAAAATTTTTGCTTCAGCCGCTGCAAAAAAATCAGGTAAACCGGAGATCAGTATTTCATGGAAAATGGCAAAAGATTTTGGAGGGTTTGTAAGAATTTTTGGTACAGATACAATGGCTAAAATGTATGAAAACGGAACTTTAGCCAAGCTATTAAAAGACCAGAGATACGGGAGCGAAAGAATGATTGGTGATGATGGACCGCTCTCCGGTGTAAGTATTGCCCTTGATCCCGGTCATATTGCAGGAGACATGGAAACTGCCAAAATAGAACGAAAGTTTTTAGAGTTCAGGGCAAATGATACCACCGGTTTAAAAGAGAACGTAAATATTGCAGAAGGAAAGTTGGCATGGGAAACTGCAATGATCTTAAAAACGGCTTTAGAAAAAGCAGGAGCCACGGTTTTTATTACACGAAAAAAAATAGAATACACAGCGTTTGGAATGAGCTATGATGACTGGCTTTTAAAAAGAAAAAAAACCGTGCTCGACAGTTTAAAGAACATTAACAAACTTACAGCCGCAGAACATAAAAACCTTATGGCAGCGGACAAAGAAAAATTTTTCCGCGATTTTTTTAAAGATCACGAACTGGCACGCAGAATTAAAACCATCAACAAATTTGATCCCGACTTAAGCGTCATCATTCATTACAATGTGGATGAGAAAAATGTTGACTGGCTGAAACCCGGAAAGAAAAATTTTACCATGTGCTTTATTGGCGGTGGCATGACGGCCGATAATTTTAAAAAAGCATCGTACAAAATAAATTTTCTGAGATTACTCCTAACGGAAGATTTGGAAAAATCAGAAAAAATTGCAGGTTATACCGTTCAGGAATTTTCTAAAACGCTTGGCATTCCCATTGCCAAAAAAAGCGATGCCACTTACCTGGAAGAAAGTTGTAACGCAACCGGAACTGCGGGCGTATATTGCCGCAACCTTGCCTTGTGCCGCGCAATAAACTCTCCGCTGGTGTATGGCGAATGTCTTTACCAGGATAATTTTGATGAGTGTTTAATGCTTAACAAAAGGGATAAAGTATATTGCGGAATAACAACGAACGAAAGAGTGAAACAGGTAGCAGATTGTTATGAGAAGGCAATTCTTAAATATTTTGCAAAATAATTTTTGATATGAGATGATTAATGGTTTTGCGGTTCGGTTTTTGTATTTACATTTGTCATTATGAGCGCGATAAAAATTTATATTGTAGATGATCACCAGATGCTTATTGACGGATTGAAAGCGTTGATGAACGACCCTGCGCAATTTAAAATTGTAGGCGAAAGTCAGAGCGGAAAAAAAGCGCTTGAAGAAATTCCAAATCTTAAGCCTGATATTTTATTGACAGATATCAACATGCCTGAAATGGATGGGATTGAATTGACAAAAGAGGTGAAAAAAATGTTTCCCAACATAAAAATTATTGCACTTTCTATGTTTGGCGAAAGAGCTACAATTTCTGATATGCTTGAAGCAGGTGTCAACGGTTATATTTTGAAAAATACCGGTAAAGAAGAGTTGGTAGCCGCACTCACAAAAGTTCATGGTGGAGGAATGTATTTCTCTGATGAGGTTTCTGCAGAAATGATGAAAGCCATTTCTCAGAATCAAAGAACAAAAGAAGAAGATAAAAAAGTAAATCTTACTGCCAGAGAAGCAGAGATCATACAACTCATAGCGCAGGAATTAAGTAATGCCATGATTGCCGATAAACTTTTTATAAGTGAGCGCACAGTTGAAACACACAGAAAAAATATTTTCAGAAAAACCGAAACAAAAAGTATTGTCGGTCTCATCAAATGGGCTTTCGAAAATAAAATTATTCAGTAAGTCCGAAAAGTCCGGGAGTCCGCAAGTTCCAAGTCCGGAAAGTTCTTGAGTCAGAAAATTTTTATTGCAATAACTCTAAACTTACTGAACAAACGAATCTTTTTTCGAACCAACCAACTAACCAACCGAATCCCGATAGCTATCGGGAGTAAACCAAAAACTATTAACTAATAACCAACAACAGTTAACTCAGTTTTCAGTTTTTCGTTCGTGAATTTGCCTACTACCCTGCTTCGGGGATAAAAAATACCCACCAGCCCTGATTTTTTAAAGAGGCCTCAAAGAATACTTTTATCAGAGAAATTAAGGGATATTTTGAGAAGATTGAATAATTCTCTGATAAAGAAGTGCGCATAAAATTAATTTTTGCAGGGTAATATGAATAATGGCAGTATAGTTTTTCCAACAGGTAACAAGCCCATATCAGAACGAGAGCTCGAGGTATTGCGTTTGCTTTTGCAGGAAAAAACAACTTTAGAAATTGCAGAATCTCTTCAAATATCGCATCATACAGTTGAAACGTACAGAAAAAATCTTCTTAAAAAGACCAATACCCGCAGTATTGTAGGCCTGGTTACCTTTGCACTTCGCAATAAAATCTCCTGATTTTCAATACTTTCCGTAAATAACGGTTTCACTTTTCTGTGGAGCTGTAACTTTTCATTTCCTGCAAGCGTCATATGCTCAGAATCCGGAAAGAAAATTATTTCAACACATTATATAAAATTCAATAAAAAAAACAGTTTATGAAAAAGAAAATTTACTCAGCATTTTTCGGCTTACTAAGCATGGCCGCAATTGCACAAACAGCAGAAAATAAAACAGTCGCACCTTTTTCTGTGCTCGAATTAAAAGGCGCAGTAAAAGTTGAGATCGTTTCTTACGATTCGCTTTTTTGTACCGTAAGCGCAGAGGGAAAAGAAATGCAGAATATCCTGTTCACTCAAAGCGGTGATAAATTAATTATCAGCACGGTTGGCGGAATGAAAGAAGATTATAAAATAAAACTTGGTTGTAAAGGATTGAAACAGGTAATTACAGACGGCGCTTCAGCTCTTGAGTCTGAAGTAATTTATAAAACAGATAGCATCAGTGTAAATGCAGACGGGGCAAGTAAAGCAAAACTGATGATTGAAGCAAAAAAAATAAATGTAAAGGCAGATGGCGTTGCTTCTGTTCGTTTAAAGGGTAAGGCTGAACAGTTGAATGCCTCAGCCGACGGAAGCTCAAAAATAAAAGCTTTTTTTATGGAAGCAATTAACGCAGAAGTAAAATCAGACGGGGTTAGTTCTATTGTAGTGAACGTAAAACAAAAACTGAATGCTAATGCAAAAGGCGCAAGTAAAATTTATTACGCAGGAAAACCAATTGAGAAATCGCTCGAAAAATCTGATGTTGGCCAGGTAAAAGAGTATACAGATGAGCAAGCTGCAAATGAAAATAATACAAGCCGCAAATGGAAATGGGATTACGATGGCGGTTTTAAACATTGGATGGGTGTGGGTTTAAATTTTAACGGCTTTACTACTGCAGATTATCAAACAACGCTTCCGGTTCAGGATAGTTACATGGATCTGAATTACGGAAAATCAATTGGCTGGAATCTTAATGTAATTGAGCACGATTTTCATATCTGGAAAAACTATATTAACCTGTGTACCGGTATTGGTTTTGAATTTGACAAATACAATTTCAAAAATAAAATTACGCTCAACCCCGATTCTTCTTATGTAGTTGCTACCGTGAACCCGGCAAATAATTATAAGAAAAATGTATTAAAGGCAACTTACATAAATATTCCCCTGTTCTTTGATATCAATACATCAAAAAATCCTGACAAAACATTTCACATTGGTGCCGGTGCAATTTTCGGTTACAAAATGGGTTCGCGTACAAAACAGTTTTATGATAACGATGGGTATGAGCATTCCATCTACAAAAAAGATGATTACAATTTAAATCCTTTCAAAGTTCAGGCAATGCTGCAGGTGGGTTACGGAAGATTTACAGTGTACGGAAACTATACACTTACTTCTTTGTTCGAGAAAAATAAAGGACCTGAGTTGTATCCGTTTGCGCTTGGTATCAGAATAATTCCTTTCGATTAAAGGAAGAGGGGATAGGCAATAGGGAATAGTGAAAATAAATTAAGATCGTTCTTTCATATCTCAAAGTTTAGGTAACAAAAGGTAGAAGCCCTGTTTCATTTGTACAACAATGATCAGGGCTTTTTTGTGAATCAATTTTCCCTTGCCCCTCGTCTCTCGCCCCTTTCCCTCGCCCTTCGTTCCTTTCATTATCTTTGTGTATGAACTATCTTGCTCATTTAGCACTTTCAGGTAATAACGAAGAAACGATGATCGGAAATTACATGGGCGATTCTTTGAGGGGAATTGATATTCATACTTTTTCTACGGGCATTCAGAACGGAATAAAATTGCACAGGTTCATTGATGATTTTACAGATCATCATCCGGTTTTTATTTCAGCAAAAAAATATTTCACGAAAAAATTTGATAAGTATAGCGGAACTTTAGTGGATGTTTGTTTCGATCATTTTCTTGCAAAGAATTTTTCTCATTTTTATTCTGAAGACCTGAAAAATTTTGCACAGAGAAATTATGCTGAAATCGGAAAAAACTATTCCATTCTTCCTGATAAAGCAAAAGGATTTTATAATTACATGACTGAGCATAATATTTTGTATGGGTATTCTGAAAAAGAAAATATTAAAAAGGTATTGCAAGGTCTTACTTACAGAATAAAGAGAAAAGTATTGCTTTATGAAGGGTATGAAATTTTCATAGATAAATACAATGATCTTGAAAAATTATTTCTGGAGTTTTATCCGCTTCTGAAAACAGGTAGCGAAAAATTTTGCGAAGAAACCGGAATTAAGATCTGAAATTCTAAACCACCACTTCAGTGCCCTTCTGATAAAGTTTAAAGTATCTTACTACAATTTTCCAGGAGAGAAATGCAAATGCCGGAGCTGCAATAATATCAAGACTATAATGTACGTGCTGAAGCATTAGAGCAAATGCCACAGAGGTTCCTGATATAAAAAAGAAAAGTTTTAACCAGGGGTTTTTTACAAAAAAGAAAAACAAAAATAAAATTGCGGTGTGACCTGAGAAAAAAAGATCTTTTAAGTTTATGCTTCCTTCGTAAACTGTTTTTTCAAGTATCACATCTTTAAGCGGAATAATACCTACAGGCGGGTCTAAAGGAACCATGAACATGCAGGCCACCCTGAACACGTTGAGCAAAACATACATCTGGCAAAGGTGAAGTGTAAGGTAGGGCGAACGAAAAGCATAGATTAAACCAACAACCGCCGAACCGTATGTGGTGTAAAAAATAAAATCGCTTACATCTTTTGGTCTCAGAAAATTTAAAAAGGGATCGTAGAAAATATGGCCTTGCCTCGCTTCAACGTAATTAAAAAAAGTTCCGAGCCAGGTCATCAGCAATCCAAGCACAATAAATGACAGAATATATTTTATTCTGAAATTTTTTTGCCTGAATGCTTGTTTCCAGTTATACATGTTGGTGATTGCTGACCAACTAATATATATAAATCATTTGAGAAAGGCCTGAATTATGACCCATATTTTTGGAATAAAAATGAACAGCCCTGTTATTAAGGCAAATAGAGATGCAATAAGGGGAGCTGCCGCTGCCATATCTTTAATTTTTCCGGCTTTTTCATGGTGCTCGGGGTGAATCCAATCTACCAGTTCTTCGAATACAGAGTTGATTGCCTCTGTAATAAAAACAAGTGTGCAGCAAATTAAAATGATGGCCCATTCAGTTGCAGAACATTTTAAAACAGCTGCTGCAATGAGCGCAAGAACCCCCAAGGCCATTTCTAAGCGGAAATTAGATTCCTGTTTTATAATATGTTTCAATCCTCTTGCGGCAAAAAGAAATGAATTAAACCAGTAGTTGTTTTTCATGCTATTGTTTTTAGTCCCGATAACTATCGGGATGATCTGTTCAGCCTCCGCAAGTTCAGCATTTATCTGGTTATTCAAAAATGTTGTTTTCATTTTGCTTCTTTTTTTTGAACCACAATAGAAACAATAGAGCACATAGAAAATAAACTCTATTGTGTTCTATGTTTCTATTGTGGTTGTTTTTTTTTGTCAATCAACAGATTTTGCGATCAGTAAAAAGAAAAAATATTTTATAACCGAAATAGAGAAAAATGGCAAAGAAAATGGTAACACCGAAAGACTCTTTTATTATTCCACCGCTGAAAACAGAATGGTACATGCTTCTGAATAATTCTCCGGGCGCAGATACAATGTCCCAGCTGTTGAAACGTAAATACCTTCCCAGGTAAATTCCGTAACCCATTCCTAAAAACAGCAACATGCGCAGCCATCTGAAATACTGTGGTTTTAATTGCGGAAAAACTTTTTTCTCAAAATCAAGAATAGAAATATAAAACAACAGCATTCCTGTAATAGCGAAAGATAAAATAGTGATCAGGTCGAACCACATTGGAATTTTTGAAGTGGCGTGCAGGTGAAACAGATCGGTTAAAATGTAAGGCGCGTTTGGAAGAAAAGCGAGCCACATGCCCAGGATAAAAATATTTTTAATGAATTTATTTCTGATAGAAAATGGCTCCAATAAATATTTTGAGATGAGGAATGGAACCCAGGCAAGAAATAAATTCCAGATCAGAAACAAATAACCGAAACTGTGGGTTCTCCATACACGAATCACTAAAAGTGCCAGACAGCCAATGCTCAGCTCCATTAATAGTTTAATGGTTCTTTCTGATGTAAAGTCTTTCTTTTCTTTTTCAGAAAAACCGGTGATGTCTAAAAGGTTAAATAGTTTTTTCATTGGTGTTTGTTGAAGGTGATTTTATGGGAACGCCATTTCTATAGTTAAATTGCTTTTTTTTAAATCTTTTTTCTTAATCTCAGTTTAACTCAGTGTCTCCTTTCCTCTGTGTCAAATTATAGCTCATTCATAACTTTCTCTCGTTTCTGTTTCCCTCCACGCTGTGTCTCTCGTCTCAAGCACTTGTCCAACATAAATTTTAACTCCTTTTATTTCTTTCTCCAGTTTCTCTTTTATATCAGGCAAGAGAAAATTTACGCGGATAACTTTCAGGTTTTTTAATTTCGCTAATTTTTCTATTTCTGTGTTTTTTATTGTCTGAGCTTTGAGTTCTTCAAGAGATTTAAGATTTTCAATTCCGAAAAGATTGGTGAGCGTGGTATTATCCACGTCTAAGTATTTCAGCAGTTTCATTCCTGAAAGAATACTCATGTCGTTAAATCCGGTCTGATTCAATTTTAAAACTCTCAGGCCTGTTAAACTTTTTATTGCAGAAAGATCTGATATGAGTCTGTTATCAGAAAGATCAAGTTCCTCAAGGTCTTTTAGCGGAGCAAGACCTGCAATATCGTTAAACAGGTTGCTTGCAAGGTTTAATTTCTTTAGAGAATAGATGGCTCCTACTTCAGGTATTTTGCTTAATTTATTATTGGAGAGATTAAGTTCCTGTAATTTTTTATGCAGATACAATTTATCTGCGTAAGTGATCTGGTTGTAAGAAAGATCAAGCTTTTTAAGATCAGGCAGTACTGGATCGATCGTTAGAAGAAGACTTGATGGCCGCTCGTCTTTATAGGTTGTATAAAGAAAATCTATATTATTAAAATCATTGTCGCTTAAATTTATTTCGTTGAGGTTGGGAACAGAGGTAAGCGTTCTGTACATTGAGTCGCGGCTTGTGTATTTATTGTTTGAAAAATTCAGGGCTTTTAATTTCAGAAGTAAAGGAAAAGAATTTTCGCAACGGCCGGCAGAAAAATCGAATTTCTCCAGCGAAGGTTGATTTTTCAGAAAGTTCAGTGTCGTAAAAATTCCGCCTGACAGGTTCAGTTCTTTCAGTTTCGGTAACGAAGGAATTCCTGTACTACCGTCTCCGTGAAAATTCATGTATTCAATTTTTTCAAGAGTCGGAAATTTTTCAAAACTGCTTAATTTATAAAGATTGTTTCCGCTCAGTTTTATTTCTTTCAGACTTTTTAGCTGTGGCAAAGAATCAAAATTGGTAATGCTGTTGTTTTGCAGATCTAATTTTTCCAATTCCGGAAAATTCTGAAGGTCTTTTAAGTTGAGATAATAAGTGGAAGCAAGATTCAGCGATTTTATTTTTGTTAGAGGAGCCAGGGCGCTTAGGTCTTTAATTCTTGCAAAGGAAAGATCAAGTGCTGTCAGTTTTCCGCTTTGATTTAAAGCGCCCAGTTCATCCATAATTCTTTGTTTTCTCATATTCCAGCTTCTCCATCCGTAACCTTTTGATGATTCAAAAAAGGCAAGTAATTTCTGATCAAGCACCTTATTGTTATCGCCGTACAAATTATTTTCTGTATCCACCAATTTGTAAAACTTGCTGTAATGATGCGAGCTGTTGCTGTTGAAGCCTGGTTGATTTCTGATGGCAAACAGTTCAGGAAGATTTGTTTCTGAAAGAGAGATCAGGTATGTTTTGTCGAGCGATGAAATGTCTTTCGCCTTTGTAATGTTGAATTGTGTAATGAGCAGATCAAAATCAATTGCTGAGCAAAATACAAGTAAAAGAATTCCGGCAAGTGAATTGGCTCTGAACAGAAACCAGTTATTTCTTTTGTCTGATATTTTATAGAAAGTAGTGAGTAAACCAACAATGGTAAGAGTAAGGTAAACATAAACGCCTATTCTTTTGTAAGTGAGATTATATTCTGCTACATAAATGTTGTTGCGCAAAATGGTAGATACGATCATAAAAATGTTTTGCGCTATCCAGATATAAACCATTATTTTCAGAATCTTTGCGGTTTCATCAAAATTTATATTTCCTCTGAAAAAGAAAAGCAATAGAGAAACAGCAATGATGATGGAAAGGATGAGCATACCCACACCATTGTGAACGAAATCTGAATGTGTAATTCCTTCCGGAAGTCCTGCCCCTAAATAAAGATAATTCAAATCTACTCCGTTGATAAAAAGCAGCATCAGGTTCAGCATTCCGAAAAGAAACAATGCTGCATTTTTTTCATTAATGAATTTCAACACTTTCTGATTTTCGAAAAAAGCAAGACGCTTTGGTTTATTTCCCTCCCAATTATCAATTACTTTGATTCGGTACTGGTAAAAGAATCCGCAAACTAGTAAAAATCCCGAAAGCGTAAAACCTATCCAGGGCAAACTGATAAAATCTAAATTAATATCGTTGGTAAATTTTTTGAAAAGCGGATTCGCAGCCCTGAAGATGACAAAGAAAATAATAAGCAGCACAAAGGGTAAAAAGAACGTAAGAAATTTTTTCCAGGTAAACCCATTCCCTTTTTTTACTTCCTCTTCAACTGTTTCTTTTTTTTCTCTGAAGTACGGATCAACAATGCGCAGAATAATAAACACAAAAGATCCACCAATTGAATAGGCACTGAAAAATAAATTTAAAATTACAGAAGAAGTTGGATTGATGCTTGAAGCTGCAAGTAAGATCAGCGAAACCACGTTTGCAATTACAGCCAAAGTTGTTCCCTTCCACACAATA
>JACMLS010000382.1 GCA_014379485.1 Bacteroidia bacterium
CAATTGTATTTCCCGTTCTGTTTTCCTGGGTAAAGGTAAAAATAAGAGTATCAACAGAACTTACATTTCTGGTGTATGCATAAACTATAGAAACAGAATCAACAGAATACGCTGTGGTTTCGTCCCAGCTCGTACCTAGTATTTGGGTAAAGTAATCGGAGTTTAAATCTAAAATATCACCCAGGTGATTGACCCAAATGGGCCCATAAGTTCCGCCAAAATCACCATATAACAAGGAATCTGTATTCAGATAATTTGCAGATAGGGTTGCCGGGCCAGTCATTCCTGGTCCACCGCCCCAAACCTGGTCAATTACAGAAGCGTAGTTGACCCAAATACCATTTGTTGAATTTACAGATGGCGGCTTGATCTTGCTATTAAATTTAGTCTTATCAAACTGAATAGTTTTTGAAGGCTTTAATTTTTCTTTCTTAATAGTTTGCGTTTGCTGCGCTGTAACCGAAGAGAAAATAAATGCTGCGAGTAAAGAAAAGTAAACTTTATACATCTTGATAAGATTAGGATTCAGGTGTTAATGGAGATTAAAGATAGTGAATCGTCCGTTATAAACATAGAAAGGTTACAACAGAGGTTATCTCTTTATCAGAATTCTATTCTCATATGGTTTTTGATTTTTTTTGGATTGCTGATCAGGCAAATCAAAATGCGTAAATTAGATGTTGCTTTGCTAATCAGGTCTAAATACACTTTTAAAACTTTTTTGTCTGTTGATGAGATTTATCAGAAGCTCAAACAAAATACAGATGTGCACAGACCTTGGTTCCCCACTTCGCTAAAAGCTTTTTATGGGAATATTGGTGAGAATACGTTTAAAATAAGTCCGATCACGGGTGGACGTTCAAATATTTTAATGTGTACAGCAAAATATTACAAAAATAATTATCCCGACTATTCAGTAGTAGACCTTAGTATAAAAGGGTTTTTATACACTAGGATTTTCATTGTTTTTATCAAGATTGTCTTACCCTTATTATTGTTTTGTAAATTTGGAGAAATAAATCTGGCACTGGTTGTTTTTTGTCTTTTTCTGATAGTAGTTTTCTGCTTGTTTTCTTTATTGAAAATTTATCTTTTACTTATCAATATTGAAAAGAGAACTTGAACTTTTTGAATAAAAAGATATTAAAATAACCATCTTGCCCCCCATTAGATTAAAATATAAATTTAAGTCGCCTTATTCAGTTGAAGAGATTTATGCAATACTCCTGGGCTGCACTGGAAGCGGTTTTTTTGGGAAGACTCTGCGTACAAAGAAATTATTTTACGACTATATTTTAAAAAACTCTTTTGTAATAACCCCGACTTTTCTTGGTTTAAGACTTCTCTTTCCTTTTTTTCCGGGAAAGTTTTATAAAAGCGACAACCCAGAACATTCTTTACTTGAGATAAATTTAATCTGGATTTTTCTGTGGCCTTTATTTATTGCCATTTTAGCCGTGTTAGTGATCTGTGAGGTTAAGGCAAGTAATTTGTTTATTCTATTTCTTCTTATTGGCAGCGTTATCCTTGGCTGTGTGGTTTCAATAGGAATGTTTTTTCTCCTTACAAAAAGACTTAAAAAAGAACTAAAACTTTTCGAATAAGAAATCAGAAACTATTTTTTTTAGTATGCAATTCCTTCATTTTTTCCTTCCTCTTCAAAATCAATTTTCCGTAAGAGTTATAATATTTCCAGGTGCCTGATTTTTGAAGTGTTTTGTGCTTTCCTCCAACAAAAACGGCTTTCATTGTACCTGTCATCACAACAATTCCTTTGGTAGTAATGGCCACATATTTCATGTCGCCGTTTTTTTGGTCGAGACCGTATTCCTCAAGCGTGTCGTAGGTCTGAATTCTTTTTCCTTCATCTACCAACACAAAACCAAGCGATGTAGATCTGAGTTCGTATTTTTCTCCTTTGTATTCGAACGTTTTTTTGAGTGGACGTGTGATTGTATAAACCGTATCTGCCTGAGAAAAAGAAGTGAGGGCGAGGATAGAAAAAACAAGTGCAATAATGGATTTCATTTTGTTCTTAAAATTACTTAGGTGTTTTCGACTCGGGGTTTCTTTTACAAAAGAAAAATGAATGAATGTATATTTCAGTTTCGATTATCTCATAAATAATAACATATGGGAAGGGTTTAATGACCGCTTCTCTATAACCTGAAAAAGCCCAGGATTTTTTCTGATAAGATTTAAAAGTTCAAAAGAAGAATTCTCAAATCGTTCGCCTAATCCGGGGGAAATAAGACTATAATAATCAAAAGCCTCAAGAAATTCTCTTTGTGCTTGCGGAAGTAAATGAATAGAGAAACCTTTCACTTTTTTCTCTTATGAGCAGTTACATTTTTTTTAAATTCACTTAAGGAAATTGTTTTAACCTTGCCTGCTTTAACAGAAGTCGAACGCGAATCGATTTCTTTTTTTTGAGCATCAGTCATAATACTGTGTTGTGATTCCTGATAATTTAGAATGTCGTACACAATCTCCAATATTTCGTTTGGAACTTTTTCTAATTTCTGATGAATCTGTTTTTTTAGCAATTTGGTTGTCATTTTTGTTTCTTTTTTGAGAATAGGCTGCTAAACAAAGTTACAAAATATTCAGAAATTATTGAACCGAATGGAGAGATTTAATAAAGACTTTTCGCGTTTTTTCCTTTTTCCTTCTAACTTTACCCCATGTTCACAGGCATAGTAGAATCTTTAGGTAGGCTCGAAAAAATTTCTGAAAAGGGAAGCAATAAAACATTTACGTTTTCATGCGGCTTTACTTCTGAATTAAAAATAGACCAGAGCCTGGCGCATAACGGTGTATGTTTAACTGTTGTTTCCATTGATGGAAATAAATATTCCGTTACCGCAATAAAAGAAACTCTAGAAGAAACTTCTTTAGGGAATTTAAAAAACGACGACCTTGTAAATCTTGAACGTTGCTTAAAAGCCGACGGACGTTTTGACGGACATATTGTACAAGGCCACGTAGACCAAACAGGAATTTGCAAAGAAATAAAAGACCTGAACGGAAGCTTTGAATTTGTTTTTGAGTATGATGAAACAAAAGGAAATGTAACGGTAGAAAAAGGGAGCATATGTGTAAACGGAATCAGTTTAACGGTTGTGAGATCAGAAAAGAATTTATTCTCGGTACACGTAATTCCCTATACGTTTGAAAACACCAATTTTAAATTTCTAAAAGTAAACGATCCCGTGAACCTGGAATTTGATATTGTGGGTAAATACATAAAGAAGATGATTGGGGAACACGGATGACGCGAATTTAGCTGATTACCGCGGATAAAAGGAACACAGATTCAACTGATTATCACAGATAAAAAAATCCCACTATTCACTATTGCCTATCCTCTATTCCCCCAAAATAGTTATATTTGTTTTTCCCGAAAATTCAAAGAAAAATGAAAACAGTAGAATTCAGAGAAGCCCTGCGTGAAGCCATGAGCGAAGAAATGCGCCGTGACGAAAAAATTTACCTGATGGGCGAAGAAGTGGCAGAATACAACGGAGCATACAAAGTAAGTAAAGGCATGCTCGCAGAATTTGGCGCAAAAAGAGTGATCGATACGCCTATTGCCGAACTGGGTTTTGCCGGAATTGCCATTGGTTCTGCTATGAACGGATTGCGCCCCATTGTAGAGTTCATGACCTTTAATTTTTCTTTGGTTGCAATAGACCAGATCATAAATTCTGCCGCAAAAATGATGAGCATGAGCGGCGGACAGTATACTGTTCCAATTGTATTTCGAGGCCCAACCGCTTCTGCCGGAATGTTAAGTTCTCAGCACTCACAGGCGTTTGAGAACTGGTATGCAAACTGTCCCGGTTTAAAAGTAGTGGTTCCTTATACCCCTTATGATGCAAAAGGACTTTTAAAAGCTGCTATACGAGATGATGATCCGGTTATTTTTATGGAAAGCGAGCAGATGTATGGCGACAAAGGAGAAATTCCTGAAGGAGAATATGTAATTCCAATTGGAGTTGCGGACATAAAAAAAGAAGGAACGGACGTTACCATTGTTTCTTTCGGAAAAATTATGAAAGTTGCTTTAGCTGCGGCGAAAGAACTGGAGAAAGAAAATATTTCTGTTGAAGTGATCGATTTAAGAACTGTGCGCCCGATAGATTTTGCAACCATTATCAATTCGGTTAAAAAAACAAACCGTTTAGTTGTTGTAGAAGAAGCGTGGCCGCTTGCTTCTATCTCGTCTGAAATTGCTTTTAATGTACAGAAAAATGCTTTTGATTATTTAGATGCTCCGGTAAAACGCGTTACTTCTATGGATGTGCCTTTGCCTTATGCGCCCACTTTAATTGAAGCGTCGTTGCCAAATGTTGCGCGTACTATTAAAGCAGTTAAGGAAGTTATGTATCGGGATTGATTCAGGTTACCCTGGTTTTTTTTCTTTCTCTTCATAAAGCATTACCAATTTTAAAAGCAATTCGTTTTCTTTTCGGCAAAGATTTAATTCCTGCTTTAATTTCAGAATCACCTGGCTTTGATGGAAAGTTTGTTCGCTCAGATCTTCTGTTCTGTTTACGAAGTAGAAGGCGAAAAAATCGAAATTCAACACTTCAGAAATAGTATAAAGTAATCTGGAGTCGATCGATTCGCGCTCAAAAATATTGTATACCACGGTGCGCGATTTATTTATTTTTTCAGCAAATTCCACCACACTTAAATGCGATTGCTCCAACACCTCCCTGATCTTTTTGCCAATATGAATCTTCACTTTATCCTGTAGTCTTTTTTTCCTGCAATCAAAATAATCAATACAAAGA
Source organism: Bacteroidia bacterium (assembly GCA_014379485.1). Classification (GTDB taxonomy): domain Bacteria; phylum Bacteroidota; class Bacteroidia; order B-17B0; family Aurantibacillaceae; genus AM-1111. The sequence goes on from JACMLS010000382.1 coordinate 4,800, forward strand.
CTAAACCACACGACCTCGTAACGCACACAATGTAGTCTATTTTTTTAGATCATATAAAAGAAAAATCGACAGAGAATTAACTTGATTTTTTTTAATGATAAGTTGTTAAACACATTTTGTAAGAGGCGTTTTGGTTTCTTTTTTTTAGTTAATTTTCTTTTGTTTGTGCCCGGCTTGTTTGCAAAAAAAAACCCGGAAAAATTTCCGGGCCTTGTTAAACTATAAATTACAATCAATTACGTTTTTTCTCTTTCTAACCAAAAATTTTACAGAGATCATGTTGCCTGTACCCCCTTAGTTCCATTCGTAATATTTTAATTTCGCTGTTACCGGAGTTTTTTTTGAAAAGTATTTCGTCTTCATACTGTTCTATGAGAATTTCCAGCATCTCTGATTCTTTTTTTTCTTCGGTTCCGGGCCTTGCATCAAAGATTTCTGCATATCGGCTCAGCGCTTCCCAATAATCTGCTTCTGATCTGATCAGTTTAATCTTCATGAAAATTATTTTTGGTTAAAAAGAGATCCGGTTAAAATCTATTTACAATCGATTGGCTCCATCAGTTTTTCCTGACGTTTTTTCTTTCTTTCTTCCTGTTTTTTATTTTTTTCTTCAGTAAATTTTTTCTGCTGATCTGGTGTTAAGATAGCCATGATCTTTTCTTCGCTTGCTTTGCGCGTTTGAAAAGCAGATTGCCTCATACACTTCTGATTGCCCTTGTATTTTTCGCGATTGGTTTTCATTGTTTTTCCGGTCTCTTCAATGATCGGTTTAATTTTGTTTTGCTGATCGGTTGTAAGAGAAAGCGTAGTGGTCATTTCTTTAAGTAATTTTTCTCCGCGCTTTCCTTTTTCTTTTTGATCCTGTGGCCCTTGCGCCAGTGTTACTGTAAAGCATCCTGCTATCAGTAAAATAGTTCCGATTAATTTTCTCATAATTTTTCTGTTTGTGAATAGTTTGTTACACTTTAGAGCAGAAAAATGGTGAAAGGTTTAATCGCAAAAGTTAAAAATATGTTAAGAAGCAGTTCGCCTGACAATTTCTTGTCACACTGAGCCCGTCGAAGTGTGACAAAAAAAAATCCCCGCCAATTTTACCGGCAGGGACCTTCTTATACTTTCTCTTTATGCTTTTTTCTAAAGCTCAGATAACTTCTTAAGGTCAATGGTCTTTACAATATTCTTTACATTTTCAGAACTCTCCTGGTTGCTTGCTTCTACACTTACCCAAAAGCGCGAACCAACGCCTAATGTGACTGCTGCAGATTTAGCTTTCTTTCTGTAAACTTCCCATCCGCCAATATTTCCGTCCAATTTAACCCCGCCTGCTTTTTCTTCCGGAGAATCTACACTCAATCCCATTGCCCACATTGCTGTGGCGGCTGTATACATTCCGTAGGCCTGGTTATAATCCATTATAACTACTTTAACGTAATCATCTCCCTTTTTAAATTTTACCTCTGCATTTGAGTAAGAAGCGCCCGGCATGTTTATGGTGTTTCCGCCTGGTTCCTCTGCTGTGTAGCCAGCTGGCGCAGCAGGTAAGAATTTTTGTAATTCCGCATAAGGCATGGCTAAAGTGTCTCCGCGCTCCCTGCGTTTTTTCATTGCTTCTTCCCCTTTATTCTGGCTGGCCTGCATATCATTCCCCATTTTTTCTAACGCAGCAAAAGGATTGGTTTTAATATTTACCTCAGGGGTTTCTTCTTCTTTTTTACCACCACCGCAAGATGTAATGAGCAATACTCCGAGTGCTATACCACAGATAAGAAATTTCTTCATGAGATTGATGGTTAGTTATACGTTATTAGTCGTAAGTGAATAGTTCTTAGTTGAATGTTATTCCCCCTCGTCCCTTGCTCTCGCCCCTCGCCCTTACTTCATATCCTGTATATCTAAAACTCCCACAGGCCTTCCATTATGAGTTACAAGTAAATTATCTACGTTGTGTTTTTTGAAAAGTGCAGCCGCTTCATTCAGCAATGCCTCAGCTTCAATTGAAATAGGCGCGTTGTATTTAAGATCAGAAAGTTTTTTAGAAAGAACTTCTCTTCCTCCTGATGTAATCAGTCTTCTTAAATCTCCGTCGGTAAAAACTCCTTTTACAGAGCCATCATCGTTCACAACTGTAATACAACCAAAACCAAATTCAGTCATTTTAATTATTGCTTCGGTTATAACGGTGTTTGCATTTACAACAGGATTTCCGCCATGTATGGTTTCTTTTACTTTCACCATCATTAGGCGTGTGTGCTCAACAAATTGTTCTGTACCAAGTGTTGTAAAATTATTGTCGGTTAATGTTTTGATGATCTTATACGGAGCGGTAATGGTGTGCACCCCGCAGGCAATTCCGTTACGCACGTGTTCGTTATTTCTAACAGAAGAGAACATAATTTTTGTGTCGTAGCCGTAATAATCTACAGCATGCACGCACTCATCTACAAGTGCCAGCGCATCGTGCCCCTGATCCTGTAAACGTCCTACAAGCGGACAAACGTAAGTTGCACCCGCGTGCATGGCCATATACGCCTGCTGCAAAGTGTAAACCAAATGCACATTCACCAATAAATTTTCTTTACGCAATAAAGCACAGGCACGCACGCCTTCTAATGAAACCGGAATTTTAAAAACTGTTTTTTTAGGATCAAGACCAAGGTTAAGCTGGCGGTGCGCTTCCTTAAGCACATCTTCTGCAGTATCACCCAACGCTTCTATCTGAAGAACCGGAACGATTTTAGAAAGTTTTAAGATCAGTCCGTCAATATCACTCACGCCTTCGCGGTGCATAAAAGTTGGAGTAGTGGTAAGACCGTTAAGAAAAGGAAGTTTTTTAAAAGCTTCTTCAATTTCTTTGAAGTCGGCAGAGTCTAAGTATAATTCCATAAATTGATTTTCAGGTTAAATTTTAGCAGCATTTTTGCCGGCAAACAAAACTAATTTAAAAACGGGAAATAAAAAACCCCGTTCAGAATTATTCCGAAAACGGGGTTCAAATTTTTATGATAAAAAACTCAGATCAGTCTGCCCTCTGCTTTTGCTTTTTTCGTATCCTGAGCTTGTTTGTAAGTCCAGTAGAAGAAAGCTATAGAAATA
>JACMLS010000383.1 GCA_014379485.1 Bacteroidia bacterium
CTGGCAATGTCATACCGGTAATATCCCAGGTAACACCGCCATCTTGTGAACGTGAATAAACGAAGGGTTGCTTAACACCATTAATAATAATTGTGCTGTCGCCATAATTAGAAATTACGTGCATGGTAGAGTCGCCTGCGCCACCCACTCCAAGTCTTGGCCAAATAGATCCTTGGCTGGCAGAACCCAAAGGAACAGTAGAGCCTGTAGAAAAGAAAGCGTTGAACGGAACAATACCTTTGGTAGTGTTTGTACCTTCCATAAGCGTGTAGTTAGAAGTGTTGTGACTTACCACTACATCTTTCCAACCGCCTGTAGAGGTTCCAAGCAATCCCAGATCAGGAAAACCTGTCCTTATTGTTTCAAGACGGCTAATTACAGTGTGGTTAATAGTATCCGGATAAAGCCATTTACTGCCATCGAAATAGTTATATCCAGTACCACGGTCAGCGTAGTTAGGACCTGAGTTGGCAGAAATAGTCCAGATGGCAGAAATGGTTCCGTCAGCGTGCAGCTGAATGCGGCGCGCCATAGCCGCGTTTGTTTCAAGGTCATACACTGTTTCACCAATGGTTTCTCCTACAGCTGTATGCGTAGATGGTAGCGCTTTCTTAGCGCCCTGGTTTTTGTTGGCAGGCTTTGCAGATTTAGCAGTTTCATTGCCTGTTTTGGCCGCAAGCTTTACAAGCGGCTCATTTTTTTTGGAAAGTGGGGTTTTAACGGATGCATTATGGTTGTTCTGGCCGTATGCAGCCACCATAAATGCAAGACTTGCCCCCAATAGTAGTGATTTTTTCATGTTAGATTAGGTTAGGTTAAATTTCAATAAGGTTGCATCCCAAATTTACATTAATAATTTATGAAACAAAAGAAATTTGACTGAAAAAATTGTGAGGGAAACAGTTTTTGGGCCTTTATCCGCCATTATGAAATCTTATTTCTGAAAAACTCAGTTCAGCGCAACTTATTTAACAATTTGTTTTTTTCATATGTGGGCAGAAAAAAGCCCCGCAAAAATTAATTTGCAGGGCTTTAAAATTAATAAGAGTTCAGAATTACTTCTGGATCATCATTTTGTTTGTGATAGTAAAGTCAGCAACTTTTACTTCATAAAAATAAATTCCTGAAGCAAGGTTTTCTGTTGCAAGGTTAATTTTGTTTACGCCCACTTCTCCTTTAACTTTTTTGGTAATTACTAATTGACCAATAGTGTTGTAAAGGTTTACAGAAATTTCGTTTGCTTCTTTAACTTTTACAGATAAAGTTGCGTTTCCGTTTGTTGGATTTGGGTAAACATTAATTGCACTGAGCATAGCTTCGTTTTCGCCAAAACCAATGTTTGGGCAAAGAGAAAAATCAGCATCAGAAAAAGTAATATCATCCACATAAAAATGGTTAATAGGATTGATTGCGTTGAAAGAACCGTCTGCAGAGTTAACGTAAGTTGCAGGAATTCCGTAAGTGGTAGCTGTAGGACTCATTGCGCGCTGAGAGATGAAATGATAATATGCAAAATCAGATGTTGCAGTAAAAGTTTTTTCAGCAGTCCAGCAACGAGAGTTAACATCTACACCTTTTACAACAAGAAAAGGCTGAACATTGATAGGGTCTGTTGTGAGAGAAATATCTGTGTCAACATAACCGAAAAATAATTTATCTCCGTTTACTGATTTGCTTATTTGCAAACGTGCATCATTATCATAAAGACCGGGAGGCGAGGTTGACTGATCTGACCATACTACTGAGGATTCCTGGTTAGAAGCATCTGCAGAAATAGAATCAATTAACTGAGCATTCCAGCCTGCGCTTGTTGTCCAGCAATCAAAAATAAAATTCCCAACGTTAAAAATGTAACCTAAAGAATCCTGGTCATCAGATGCGCCGGTAAGGATCTGCGCAGCAATGTGAAGATCTCCGTTTGCGTCTACAGCAAAATCAACACCATTACTTATAGAAAAAAATGGTTTTGCATTTACTCCGTCATAACTTGCAATGTAAGGCAGAATACTGTCTACGGTTGTCCAGTCAAAACCAGGCATGTATTGTGCCCAGCTAGTTCCTCCATTGGTTGTTTTAAATACAATAGGAGTCCAGGTACGTGTATTAGGAGTTGTTGCCGCCACGTCTACACCAAAGAAAACGTTATAGCCGATTTGTCCGTTATCTGACCATGAAGTATAACCCTCATAAGTAACGTAAGGCTCTGAAGCCACATTATCTACCTGTACATTTGAAAGAATGTTGAGCGTGTCAAAAGTCCAGTCAAAATTATTTGTGCCTGTGTTAAAAGTTCCTGTTGCCAGGCTCATTCCGCGGAAACCTATTGCAGGAACCGTAGTACCTGAAGGATCTATACAAAGCTGGCCGGCTACTTTTGCCTTATTACCGGCAAGGTCAAAACCAACACGGGAAAAGTGATGAAAAGGTACTCCGGCAGTTGGAGTAGCATTCATATAATTAACTGTGTTAACATTTGTATTGTTTAATTGGCCGCTTGAATAAAAATCTCCGATCCAGTTTCCGCCATCAGTAATAGGGCCTGCACCTACTGCAAACGCGTTTGCAATATTTGTGTTTCCGGTTGGATTATAGATTGCACCGCTTGGGTAACGGTAGCGAACGCCAGAGCCGTTGCAAAGACCAAAAACCAAACTGTCCCAGGTTGTTCCGTTATTGGTTGTATAAGTGATCTGTGCATTTCCGCTGTTAGAACCTGCAAAAGTCCACTGGCTACTTTGGCGGTGAACAAAAGAAACCGCATTAAGATCTTTGTTGTAGTTTAAGCAGTTTGACTGCGCAACAATGGCGGTTAAAAGGTTAAACGAGGTAGAAATTTTTTTGTAAGGTGGTGCAGTAATTTTTGCGTTGTTGTTTGACAAGGGTGCATAAGTTCTTTTTGGGAATTGCACATCTTTATCAATTGTTGATTTAGTAAAATTGCTCACTTTTTTTATAGGAGCATTTACTGGTTTTTTTCTGAAATTGCCTTGCGCACTCATGGCTACACCAAGTGCTATTGACAATCCGAGTAGTAACGGTTTTTTCATTTTTGGTTAGGTTTAGGTTATTCGTTTTTAATAAAGGTTAGGGGCCAAATTTACATTAAAATTGACTAAACACAAGAAAAGTTTATTGAAAAAACAGAGTGAAAAACAGCTTTCGGAACCCGCCTTCCGAATAAGGTATTTTATCTATTAAAAAGAGCTTTTCAAGATGATTATTTAACAAATTATTTTTTTAAACACGGCAATAAAAAAAGCCCCGCGAAAAATTATTTCGCAGGGCTTTTAAAATTATTAAAAAATCAGAATTACTTCTGGATCATTAATTTGTTTGAAATTGTAAAATCAGCAACTTTTACTTCGTAGAAATAAATTCCAGAAGCAAGGTTTTCTGTTGCAAGGTTAATTTTGTTTACACCCACTTCTCCTTTTACTTTTTTGGTAATTACTAATTGACCAATAGTGTTGTAAAGGTTTACAGAGATTTCATTTGCTTCTTTAACTTTTACAGATAAAGTTGCGCTTCCGTTTGTTGGATTTGGATACACATTAATTGCGCTAAGCATTGCTTCGTTCTCAGCAACTCCTACAGGGCAAATAGAAAAATCTGCATCAGCAAAAGTAACATCATCAACATAATAATGAGCGATGGGGTTAATTGCGTTAAAAGAACCATCTGCAGAGTTAATGTAAGTAGTAGGAATTAAGTAGGTGGTTGCAGTAGGACTAACAGCGCGCTGACAAGTGTAATGGTAATACGCATAATCAGTTGATGCATAGTATGGTTTTACAGCAGTCCAGCAACGTGTGTTAACATCAACACCTTTTGCATATAAGCTTGGCTGTATGTTAATAGGATCTGTTACCTGTGAAATGTCTGTATCTACCCATTCAAAAAATAATTTATCGCCGTTTACTGATTTGCTTATTTGTAAACGCGCATCATTATCATAAGCAGTAGGCGGAGAGGTAGACTGATCTGACCAAACAGTTGTTGCCTCGCCGTTAGATGCATTTGCTGAAATTGAATCAATCAGTGAAGCATTCCATCCGCCGCTTGTTGTATAGGCATCATAAATGTAATTTGGCTGTACAGAAAAAATGTAGCCTAAAGAATCCTGGTCATCAGATGTTGCAGACAAGATCTGGCATGCAATGTGAAGGTCTCCGTTTGCATCAACAGCCATGTCATTACCGTTGCCTGTAGAAAAGAATGCTTTCAGGTTAGTACCATCATAGCTGAAAAGATATTGTTGCATAGTTGGTACTGTAGACCAGTCAAAGCCTGGCATGTATTGCGCCCAGCTTGTACCGCCGTTAGTTGTTTTGAAAACGATTGGCTGATAAGAACGGGCGCCTATTGCGGTAGAAGCAACGTCAACACCAAACCACACATAATATCCGGTCTGTCCGTTGTCTGACCATGCATGATAACCAAGTGTGTTTAAATAAGCATCGCCTGCACCATCAACCTGTGCGTTTGCTGTAACATTCAAGGTATCAAAAGTCCAGTCAAAAGCATTATTACCTGCGTTAAAAGTACCGGTGGCAACTGCCATTCCGCGGTAAGCCTGTCCGGCAACAGTTGTAGCTGCAGGATCTGCAAGAAGTGAAGAAGCCACTTTTGCCTGACCATTTACCATATCAAAATCAATACGTGCAAAATGGTGTGTTGGCCAAGGACCAGCACCATTCAACATATCCTGGCTGTCTTTGTTTGTTCCGTTTAACTGCCCGCTTACATAATAGTTTCCAACCCAGTTAGAACCATCAGTTATAGGGCCTGAACCAACTACAAAAGCGTTTGCAATATTTGTGTTTCCTGTTGGATTAAAAATTGCACCGCTTGGGTAACGGTAACGAACTCCTGCACCATTGCAAAGGCCGTGTACCAGGGTATCCCATGTTGTTCCGTTATTGGTTGTCCAGCTTATTTGCTGATTACCGCTGTTAGATCCTGTAAAAACCCAATCAAAACTCTGACGGTGAACGTAAGAAACTGCATTCAGGTCTTTGTTATAATTCAGTGGGTTAGATTGAGAAACAAGCACCGATAAAAGGTTATGAGAACTGGAAACCTTTTTGTAAGGTGGCGCAGTCATTTTTGCATTATTATTTGCAAGAGGAGCGTAATTTTTTTTAGGAAATTTAGCATCACTGGCGTCAATTATATTTTTAATAAAGGTCTTTGCCTTTTTAACCGGAGCATTCGCCGGCATTTTTCTAAAACTGCTTTGCGCACTTATAGACAATGTCATTGCTATCGACAATCCGAGTAGTAACGGTTTTTTCATTTTTGTTAAGTTTAGGTTAAACAATTAAAATAAAGGTAGATGGTAAATTTACAGCAAAATTAAGGATGGGCCAAATGGGATTTTAAATTTATTTGTCTTAAAATCAGATTGTTATAACAAAAACAGGGATTTCCATCTTGAGAATGTGAGTATTTTAAAGGCTAAAAAGTTCTCTGCATCGTTCAATGGTAAAAACAACTGCGAAGATTTTTGACCGAACCGTTTGTAATTAAGATAGGGTTTTATTTCAGAAAAATCTACCGTTCTGATTGTTTCATTCATCGCGTGCATCCAGGAATTGTGCGGTGTAACATACCCCATTTTATCTTTTCTGTTATAGATCTTCTCAGGCAAATATTTTTTAGCTGCTTCGCGCAAAAGGTATTTAAGCTGACCGTTTTTTATTTTATAGATGCCGGGCAGGCCCATTACTTTTTTTATCAATTCAATATCATCGGCAAAAGGGGTGCGGCTTTCTACTGAGTGCCACATACTGCAGCGGTCCTCGCACTTTAAGTAAAGTTTAAGCCGGGTGTTCTCAAACTCTGCCTGTAAATGTTTGTTGAGTGAAGAATATTCTTTTTTTATTATCGGTGGCTTAACATGTGATCTTAAAAAATCTGAGTTTAAAAATTTAAGATTCGGGTCTTTAAGTGTTTTTAAAAATCCTGATGATGAAGCGTCAATTTTTCCTTTTATGTTTTCTTTGAGTTGAAATTTTGAAGCTTTTCCTAAATGAGAAAAACCCTGCAGTTCATTTTCGAGGTATTTTTTTTCTCCGTTTGATTTTAATTCGTTCCAGAAACTGAGGTAATAAGGAATGTAACCGCCAAACAATTCATCGCCACCCTGTCCATCTAATAAAACTTTAATGTTATTTTGCCTGGCAAGTTTCATAACGCTGAATTGTGCGTAAGTACTGCTGCTCCACAAAGGCAAATCTTGTGAGTAAACCATATCGTCAAGGTCTTTCCACAAGTCTTGCGCGGTTGGAGAAATTTTATTCCAGGTATTTTTTCCTCCATTTTTTTTTGCAACTTCTTCTGCCCATTTTTCTTCGTCAATTTCTTTTCCCGGAAACACTGCCGTAAATAATTCAGGTGGATTTTCTTTTCCGGAAAGCGCCTGCATAATTCCAACAATGGCAGAACTGTCTATGCCTCCGCTTAAACACGAACCCACTTTTACATCAGAACGCATTCTGAGTTTTACCGCGTTTACCAGCAGGTCTGTAGTTTCGTTTTTATAGTGCTCAAATTTTTTCTCGTCAAATTTTTCAAAAGAAGTATTGACTTCGGCAAAAAAATATTTTTCAATTTTTAATTCAAGGTTCTTTGTGTTCAACTCAAAATAATTTCCCGGAAAAAGTTCAAGAATATTGTTGAATAGTCCTTGCGGGGCGTATTCCATTTCGTTGTGCACAAAAAAATCATGCAGCGCCTGTTCATTAATGCCTGTTGTTACAAACGGCTGGTTTACCAATGCTTTTTGTTCTGATGCAAAACAAAAAACTTCTTTGGTGTGGTAGTAGTAAAAGGGTTTTACTCCAAAACGATCTCTTGCACCAATCAGTTTTTTCTTTTCGGTATCGTACAAAACAAAAGACCACATTCCGTTAAACCTATCGAGGCACTTAATGCCCCATTCTTTATAAGCGTACAATAAAACCTCCGTATCAGAACGGGTAATAAACCGGTGACCTTTTTTTTCAAGCTCTTCTCTCAGCTCAACGTAATTATAAATTTCTCCGTTGTAGGTGATCCAGTATTTTCCGTTGTCAATACTCATGGGCTGATGGCCACCGGCACTCAGATCAATGATAGATAAACGCCTGTGGCAAAAACCGAGTGAGAAATTTTTTTGGTTCTGTATTAATTTTTTTTGCGGACAAAAATGAAATTTGCTTTCAGAAATTTCTGCCGGTGTATCTTCTCCCGAAAAACATTCGCTTTCGTTTTCATTTGCCAGAAAAAACCCCTCATCGTCAGGCCCGCGGTGGCGCAACTTTTTTGTCATGTACAAAAGCGATTCCTGAACGTTTATTTTTTCAGGAGCTAAAGTAAGTATGCCTGCTATTCCGCACAAATTGGTTAATGGTTATTTGTTGAAATTTATTTTTACTGAAAAATTATTTTTTGGTGTTTGCGGATATTCCGGGAAATAAGAGTTTACAGGATATGGGTAATATACTGCACACAATGAATTTGAAACCGAGTACAAATGTTTATGTTCTTCTTTCGGAAGGCCATCTAAGATTCCGCGCAATACTTCCCAGCGGGTTGTTTCTGTACTTGCGCCGTAATCGTGCCAGATAATAATTGATTTTTCGTTTTTACGCAGCGCGAAACAACTTTCGGTGTCTTTTTTTACAGAGGCGTAATGATGGTCGCCGTCAATAAAGATCACGTCGAATTTTTTTTGCAGGGCAGAGAAATTATAAGTAAGAGAATCTCCTTCCAGGTGATGAATATTCTTTATTTCTTTTGAAAAAAAACCATGAAGTTTAATGTATTGTTCATCCCAGTTTTTTTTTCGCATTTCTTCAACAGATAAATTAAGCGTAAATACTTCTTTTGCAATTTGCGCAACGTTGGCCGCACTTTCTCCGCGCCAGGTTCCTATTTCAAAAAAAGAACAGTCAGAAATTTTTTCTGCCATTATTTTAAGCAACATATAATCTGTTGGCAGCGAGCCCCCTTCAAGAAATGTATAAGGCTCAATGGTGTATTCTTTTTTTTCAGTAAGAGCAGTAATGTCAATCTTCGGAAGTCCGTTCTCAAAACCATATTGCTGAACTACTGTGTTACGGTTTACTTCATTGTCTTCTAACACAAGGTTGATGAGATAAGGCTTGCGCAGAAGCAGTGAAGAGCCTTTTAATAATTTAGAGATCTTATTCATCGGGGGTCAAAGGTAATACCAATTCACCATATAAAATAGGCCAATCTACTTGTTCTTTTTTATTAATATTTCTTCAAAAGATTGTTCCGTAGTCCCTGCTACGCAACAATCATTTTCATCATCTTAATAAAAAATAACGGTGCATCTTTGGCCCATTTTATAAGGCGAAGTGGTATAAACTATTCCTTCTTGCGTTTTAATTCTTCTTTAATAAAATTAATGTCTGTGCCCGAAGGAAGAAAATCTCTCCATCCAAGACTTGCATCTTTGTAAAAAATAAACAAGGCTGTAAAAAAATTGGCAAAATACGAAAGACAGGTTACAATGGCAGCGTGGGTCATGGTAAATTCAGGATACGAAAAATAAATATAGATGAGCCCCACCGCTGTAAAAACCAATCCGCAAAAAATAGGAATGAGATTTTTAGAGAAGTCTCCTCTTCCTGAAAAATGATGACCAAGAATAAGATAACCCGAATAAAATACAAGGCCGGGAAAGAGGTAAAGTAAAACAGGGTGAATACCGGCA
>JACMLS010000384.1 GCA_014379485.1 Bacteroidia bacterium
AAAAAAAGTTTTCTTTTTTAAGAATTTCGTTTAGTTTTTCATTTGCGCTTGCTGTATTTCGCAGGTCGCTGGCAATAATTTTAATGCTTCCTTTTTCTGCAGGCAGTATAAATTGTTTTATTTCTCCGTTTTCATCTTCCTGAAAAACTGTTCTTAAGATCTCATGCCTTTCCACTAACAGGTTTATTGCGCGTTCTAATGCTTTCACATCAAGCTGCCCGTTAAATTCGTAAAATTCAGGAGTGTTGTATGCCAGTCTTCCCTCATTAAAATGGCAAAGCACCCATATTCTGCGCTGAGAAGAAGAAAGGGGATAGCCACCCGGCAGATCGGTCTTTGAAATTTGAAACTGATCTGAGTTTTTATTTTCTGACTGACGGAGATAAGAAATAATTTCTTCTTTACTGTTTTTTATTTCGTTTAAAACAGGATCAGGTAATTTTTCACCATTGAATTTAATTCTTAGTTTGTCATTATCTAAAGAAATAAATACTTCTTGTTCCCTCAATCTTTCTAATAGCTGCTTCATGCCTAAATAATTATTTCGTTGTTAGTGGCATTATCACCTGCATATTCTGTTTTTTCCTGCAACAGCTTTGCAATTTCAGCAACTGTTGAAGTAGTAAACAAGTCGTTCAGCGATAATTCCATATTAAAATTGGTATTGATTCTTTTTATCAGGATCATTCCTTTCAGCGAATCTCCGCCCAGGTCAAAGAAATTGTCTTCTGTTCCTATTCCGTTTATTCCAAACAGGTTTTCAAAAACCGCCACTAATTTTTTTTCTGTTTCAGTAACAGCGGGCACGTAACCCGATGAGAGTTCGGGACGATCTGTTTTTTCTATTGCCTCATTTTCGTTCAGATCATTTTCATCTTCTGTTGCTGCTGAAAGGTAAGCGTTGGCTGATAAAGGTTTAAGAGATATGTATACAACAGGCTCGGTACTACCTGCAATACTCCATTCAATCAATGCAGGCAGGTCTTCTGCCTTAACAGAAGCATTGCTTCCCTGTACTGTGTTTTTTTCCGATGTTTCATCAAAATCAATTTTGGGCAAGCAAACACTTTTCCATACTTGTTTTTCTTCTGCTACAGACCCGATAAAATTATTCATGTACGAGTTTGCAGCGGCATAGGCTGCCAGTCCTATACCTCCTGATTCTGAGGCCATGCTCGAAGCAGCCCAAATAAAATCAACATCGCGGTTTTTAAAAACAGTATACAAATTCTGAATTCCGTATGTTTTTGCGTTAAATATTGCGCTTGCCTTTTCACTACTTATTTTTTCAAGTAGTTCAGAGTTTTCGCGATCAACATTTCCGGCCAGGTGAAAAACTCCATCAATTTTTCCGTATTTAGTTTGAACTTCTGAAATAGTTTTTTCCAGTTCTTCTTGTTTACAAACGTCGCAGGCAATATATTGTAACGAACTGTTTTTGCTTTGCAGTGCATTAAAACGTTCCAGGTAAATGCCATCGGGGTTTTTCTTTCTTCCGGTTAAAATAAGCCTTGCCTTATAATTTTCTGCCAGGTAACGCGCAATCACATAGCCCAGGTTACCAAGCCCGCCAGTAATAAGGTAAACTCCTTCGTGGCGAAATCCTTTGCTGCCAAGATCAATGTCGTTTGAGTTTTTTTGAAATTCGTTTACCCAACGCTTTTTATTTCTTAAAGCAACCACACTGCCTTTTGCCGGCGAATTAAGTTCGGCCAACAATTGCACAGCATTTTTTTCGTTATAGGCGTCCAGATCAATGTTTGTACATAATGCCCCATGTTCCTGAAATACTATTTTTCCGAGAACAGGTAAAACAGACAGATGTGGTTTTATTTCTTCCCGGCCTGTAATGTCATACAATTCATGTGTAACAATAAAAAACCTGGTGCTATTTAATTTTGAAACCGAAGAAAGACATTTTATTAAATTGGTAAAGGAAGAGAAAAGAAATTCTGCCTGTTTTGTTTCCGCAATAAGATCAGGCCGTGCCGGCAGATCCTCCGCGCAAAAAATTACCGAGTCAAACTGTATGTTTAAATTCTTAATGTTACTGACCAGAAGCTCGCAGTTATTTTTATCAGAGATATTGGCTTTAAAAGTTTCTCCGTTTATTTTTGTAAATGAAAAGCCTGCGCCGGTATTAACACAAACTACCTCGTTTTCTTTTTCTGATAACAAAGCGCGCATAGAAATAAGAAACTTTTCTGAAGGTGAGACCAAAAGATATTTGCACTTCTTTACAACCGGTTCTGTAAGTATTTCCTGTTTCCAGGTTTGATAATAGATCCAATCTTTTATTGAGGTGGCAGAATTTTTTTCTTTACTGCCCAGTACAAGACCATTTTCGAAGGGGTCAACCTCAGTAGGATATTTGGTGGGTTCAAATGAATAGGTAGGTAAAGAAATTTTCTGGTTGTTGTGTTTGCCGTTAACAGCATTCCAGTCAATAGCAACACCCGCGCTCCATAATTTGGCGAGGCCTTCCAGCAGGTATTGCTCGTCATCAATTTTTTCTCTTGATGGTCTGATAAAATTTACCGCAGTTACAACATTGTCTGTTATATGTTGTTTCAGTAAACTTATTAATGTATTGCCGGGCCCCACTTCTGCATAAACAAAATCGTCGTTAATGGCAGAAAGTGTTTTAATGCCCTGGTAAAATTTTACCGGCTTGCGCATATGTTGTACCCAGTAATCAGGAGAGCAGGCTTCCTGCTCAGTTATTAAATTACCGGTGAGGTTTGAAAGAAAAGGTATTTGAGGTTTATTTAATGTTATGTTTTCAAATTCTTTTCTGAATTCAGGCAGTATAGGTTCAAGCATTTCAGAATGAAACGCGCGCGAAGTGCGGAGTTTTATACCGGGTATATTGTATTGTCTGAGCAGTGTGGCCAGTTTTTCTATAGCTTCTGTTTCGCCTGAAAAAACCACTTGTTGTTTTGAATTTACAGCGGCAAGTGAAATTTCGTTATTCAGAAATTCGTTTACACGATCTTCCTGTATAGAAACACTTATCATAGCCCCGGGCCTGGCAGAAGCCATAAGCTTAGCCCGCTTTACAACAATTTTAAGCGCGTCTTTAAAACTGAAAACCCCGCTTATACATGCCGCGGCATATTCGCCAATACTATGGCCTGTCATGTAAGAGGGGCTTATGCCATACTCCATCAGTAATTTTGCCAACGCATACTCTATAAGAAAAAGCGCCGGCTGGGTGTATTGTGTTTCATTGATCTTATCTGATTCGCCTTCCGGAAAAATAATTTTTTCGAAATCTTCTCCGGTCAGTTCATTCAAAAAAGAAAAGCCCGATTTCATTTGCTCCCTGAAAAAGGAATTGTTGGTAAACAGATCTTTTGCAAGAGCGGTATATTGAGAGCCCTGGCCCGGAAACATGAAAACAACAGCCTCTTTTCTGTTTTTACTTTTACTTACAGGAATTTTAGTGTGCATGCTTTCCAGTTTATTCCGGAGTTCGTTTTGCGATTTAAAAACAATGGCTTTTCTGCAAATAAATTGTTTTCTTCCGGCCTGTAATGTGTAACACAAATCATCGGTATTTATACCGGAATTATTATCTGCAAAAACTTTTAAGCTTTCTATGTATCGCGAAAGTGAGTTCTCTGTTTTTGCAGACAGGCACAATACTTTATATCTTTCTTTGTCCCCGCTCTTTTCTTCAGGTTTAAACTCTTCAAGTATTACGTGTGCATTTGATCCGCCTACTCCAAATGAATTAACGCCCGCGCGTAATAAAGTTCCTTCTTCAGCAAGCCAATCATTTAGTTGTGTGTTCACATAAAAGGGGCCTCCGTCAAAATCAATTTCAGGATCAGGTTCTTTAAAATGCAGGGTTGCCGGAATCTTTTTGTATTTTAAACAAAGCGCGGCTTTAATAAGGCCTGCAACACCTGCTGCAGAATCAAGATGCCCTATGTTTGATTTTACCGCTCCTATTGCACAGGTTTTTTTGCCGCTTTTATTGAATACGGTATTCAGTGCCTGTATTTCTATTGAGTCTCCGAGTTTTGTTGCAGTGCCATGCGTTTCTAAATAACTGATTGTGTTTGCTTCTGTTTTTGCAACGCGCTGTGCCATTCTCAAACATTCAACCTGGCCATCAACACTCGGAGCTGTATACCCTACTTTTCTTTTTCCGTCGTTATTTATTGCGCTGCCTTTTATTACGGCGTATATATGATCGCCATCGTTTATTGCGTCAGTTAAACGCTTTAGCACAACTACTCCGGCGCCGTCGCCTCCATATGTGCCCGACGAGTTTTTATCAAATGGTCTGCAATGCCCGTCTTTTGAAAGTATAGCGCCTTCCTGGTACATATATCCTTTTTGTTTCCAGGTCGAAATAGAAACCCCTCCTGCAATTGCAATACGGGTTTCGCCAAACAACAAGGCCCGGCAGGCCATATGTACTGCAACCAATGAAGTAGAACAGGCTGTATGCACGTAATAAGATGGGCCCTTCAGGTTTAGTTTATAAGACACAAGAGAAGTCAGATAATCTTTGTTGTTGATTTTTGACAGATAAAAATCATCCACATTTTTAGCGCCATTCATAAACATTGAGTAAACCTGCCAGTTTACATCTACACCGGCACCGGCATACAAACCAATTGGTCCGCTTACCCTGTCAGGATCATAACCTGCGTCTTCCAGCGCTTCCCAAACACATTCATGAAAGAATCTGTGTTCCGGGTTCATTAACCTTGCCTCGTTTGGGGTATAGTCAAAAAAAGCTGAGTCAAAATTGTTTTTGTCTTTTAACGCGGAAGTTACTCTTACGTAATTCTTGTTTTTAAATGTAGTTTCTTCAACACCCAGGTTCAGCAATTCTTCGTCAGACAAAAAATTTACAGATTCTTTTTCGTTAACCAGATTCTCCCAGAATTCACTCCAGTTCTTTGCACCCGGAAACCTGCATGCAATTCCTGTTATTGCAATCTCAAAACCAGTATAACCATTATCATTCTCCATTTTTATTGCTGTTTATAAGATTAAACGATTCTTCCATGGTATTAAATAATGCGTCCATGTTCTTATCACCACCTTGTTCTTCTGCCGGCTGCTGTTCGTTTATAAATGCCGAGAGTGAGGAAATGTTTGGTAAACCATAAGCGTTTACAAGAGATAGTTTCCGGTTAATTTTTTTATTTATAAGGCTCATAACACGAATCATTTTCAGCGAATTTCCTCCCAGGTCAAAAAAATTATCGCGGGTACCTATCTTTTCTTTATTAATACCTAATACTTCGCTCCATATTCCGGCAAGCATTTTTTCTGTAGTGGTTTCTGGCGCCGCATATTTTGTTACTGATGCAAGGTTGGCACCCTCATGACTTTGCAGGGCTTTTCTGTCTGTTTTTCCGCTTACCATAAGCGGCATTTGTTTTAATTCAACAAAATTATCAGGCACGCAATACGGCGGAAGTTTGGTAAGAAGAAAATTTCTTATTTCAGAAATACTGATCGTGTTCCGTGTAACAATAAAAGCGACCATGTGTTTTTCTCCTTTTGAATTTTCTTTGCCAATAACAGCCGCTTCGTTTACTGATTCGTGAGAGCGCAGCGCGTTTTCAATTTCTCCGGGCTCAATTCTGTAACCATTTATTTTTAATTGATCGTCAGAACGCCCAATGAGATCAATGGTTCCATCTTCTTTCCAGCGTGCCGTGTCGCCGGTTTTGTAAAGCCGTTCGGTCAGGTGCTCTGCAAAAGTAAGTGTGCTAAACTTTTCGTTTGTTAATACCTCATCATTAAAATAGCCACGCGCTAATCCATCACCGGCAATGTACAGATCGCCGGGAATTCCGACAGGGCAAATATTTTTATTGGCATCTAATATATAGATCCGGGTATTTTGAATTGGTTTTCCAATTGAGACCGGTGTTCCGGAAACGATTGAACCGCTTGCAGACCAGATGGTAGTTTCTGTAGGGCCATACATGTTGTAAATTTCGGCCTTTGTTTTTTCTGACAGTTTTTTTGCAAGACTTTCCGGAAACTTTTCTCCTCCGGCAATGATATGCTTAAGCGACTCTATAAATAAAGAAGAATGTTCATCTTCCAGCAGCAGGTTTATATAAGATGGAGTAGCTTGCAATGTGTTTACCGGGGCAACGTTGTCTCGCAACTGTGTAATTTCTGATTCTCTTACATCGAATTTTTTCTTTAACTCATTAAGGTCATCCAGGCCGCTCAAAACAATTTCATTTTCCAAACCAAAATCAATAAGTGCGGCTACTTCAGTAACACCTATGGCACATAGTTTTTCTACCAGCCGGTTGCAGCTTTGCATGGTGCCAAGTAATGCAGAGGTCTGCCAGTATCTTTCAAACCCAATATTGAGTAATTCATCAATATCACTTTCACTCAGTGTTTCAGGATTCACATCCATATCTTTTGCAAGGTTTTTTATAAGCCCTATGCTTGATTTGAGATATGTTTTAAATGGTTCTTTTACCTGTGCTTTAACCACATCAATATCTTTTCCAATAAATGTGTGAAGCATCAGGGCAATTTTTGCTTTGGCGGGATCAAACCCGTTTTCGGCAAGAGATTTTTTGTATGCAAGTATATTACTGGCAAGCTCGTCTATATCCTGCCCCAGTAAATGAGTAAGTATATGAGCTCCGATCTTGCCGGCCTCCTTATAAGTTTCTTCGTTTCCTGCAGTGGTGATCCAGATCTGCAGATCGTTTTGTATTGGTCTTGGAAACACTTTAATTTCTATTTCATTACCGGCGCCATTAGTGCGTTTTACTGTTTCGCCTTTCCAGAGTTTTTTTAATTCTTCAATCTGGTTAAACATATTTTTCTTTCTGTCAGAATAGCTGTCAGGACTAAGTACAAAGTCGTTTGCGTGCCATCCCGAAGCAATTGAAAGGGCAACTCTTCCCTTTGAGAGATTGTCAACAATAGCCCATTCTTCTGCAACCCGTATTGTATCATGCAGTGGCAACACAATACTGCCTGAACGGATCTCAAGAGAATTTGTAATAGTAGATAATGCGGCGCCTACAACAGATGGGTTTGGAAAAATTCCGCCAAATTCATGAAAATGCCTTTCAGGTATCCAGCATGCGGAAAACTTATTCTCATCCGCATATACAACTGATTTTAATAACAGATCATATTTATTTCCTGATTTTACTTCCTGGCTCGAAAAATAAAAGAGACTGAAATCCATTCTTTGATTTGCTGAATGGAGATACTCATTAAAACCGGAGACAGATTTGTTCTCTTCTTTTATCGTAACGGTTATTCCGCTGCATACAGTGTGCAGCAATTCAAGCAAAGAAATATCAAAAGAAACAGAGGTAACTGAAAGCAAATGATCGTTCTCTTTTAAATTGAGACAAGATCTCATACTCAAAATAAAATTAGTAAGGCTGCTATGTTCTATTAGTACCCCTTTAGGGTTTCCGGTTGAGCCGGATGTATAGATCATGTACGCGGCCTGCGAAGAATTTATTTTTTCTGAAATTTCATGCGCCGGCTGCGTATGTAAACTTGTTTTTTTGTCATCAATATTTATAAGATGTACGTTAGCCGGAAATGAATGGCCGGCAAAACTGAAATCATTATAAAGAACAACTGCAGCATTTGTACTTTCTATACTATGTATTATTCTGTTCAATGGCAATTGCGGGTCAAGCGGAATATAGACTCCGCCTGCTTTAAAAACACCAAGCAATGCAATCAGCAAATGCTCATCTCTTCTAAGGCAAACCGGCACAAACATT
This sequence comes from Bacteroidia bacterium, assembly GCA_014379485.1. GTDB lineage: Bacteria > Bacteroidota > Bacteroidia > B-17B0 > Aurantibacillaceae > AM-1111. Next base: position 7,761 of record JACMLS010000384.1, read on the forward strand.
TCCGCCTTAATACCAAGGCTTATAAGATAAGCTGCCAGCTGATCTGATCTGCGATCCAGTTCAAGATAAGTTAGCTTTTGATTGCCTGACAGCAGGCATGTTTTTTCCGGAAATTTATTTACCTGTTCCTTAAACAGATCAATTGCGGTTAAACGTTTGTCGTAATCACGGTGTGTATTGTTGAAGGTGCTGAGGATACTGAATCTTTCTTCGGCAGAAATAAAATCAGTTTCAATAAGTGGTGTCTCAGCTTTTTTTACAAGCTCTGTTGCAATTGTGCGCAGGTGTTTTAATATTCTTTCAATAGCTGTTTTATCAAAACAATCACTGTTATACTCTGCCCATACTTTTACTCCATTTTCATTTTCTTCAAAATTAAATGTAATATCAAGTTTACTCGCCCTGTGTTCAATTTCTTTATATTCACTTATTTCAACATCGCCAAGTTTTAGTTTGCTCAGATCTGCAGAACTTGTGTTGTGTAAAGAAAGCATGTAGTCGAATAAGGGACTGCGGCTGGTATCACGTTTCACATTTAATTCATCAATCAGTTCGTCAAACGGATAAGACTGATGTTTATAAGCAGAAAGAGTAGTTTCTTTAATATGAGAAAATAGCTGAAGAAAAGTGTCGTTTTCACTGAGTTTGATTCTGAGGGGAAGTGTATTTATATAAACGCCCATTTGGTTTTCCAGGTCTGCATGTTGCCTGCCTGCCACCGGAGTTCCGATCACAAAATCTTTTTTACCTGTATATCTGAAAATAAGCGTGGCAAAGCAAGAGAGTAAACCCATAAATAAAGTTCCGTCGTTTGCTTTGCAAAAATCATTTAGCGGCTTTGTAAACTCTTTGCTCCAGAATGTTTCGCTTACTTTTCCGTTATAGGTTTTTACTGCAGGCCTTGTAAATGGTGAGGGAATATCTAATGCCGGAGCATTTTCTTTAAACTGCCCCAGCCAATATTCTTTGTCTGTATGCGAGGCATTTGTTTTAAGGTGGTTTTGTTGCCAGGCAGCATAATCTTTGTATTGAAATTGTAAGGCAGCTAAGGGTTCTTTTTTACCATTTAGCTTAAGGTTGTAAAAGCTTACCAGTTCATTTATTAAAACACCAATTGACCAGCCGTCGCTTATAATATGATGCATAACAAAACAAAAGATCCATTCATGATTATTTATTTTGTACAGATTAACTCTTATAAGCGGACCAGTTTCAAGATTAAAGGGTTCAATTATTTCATTTTGCAGCCTGTCTTTAATTCCGGAAAGGCCGTTTGAAAATGAATGAATATCAATTTCTTTCAATTCAATCATTTCCGCGTAAAACTCATCAATGAACTGCCTTATATCGCCACTGCCATCTTCTTTAAACCTGGTTCGCAGAATTTCATGCCGCAAAACAACTTCGTTTAAAGAAGCCTGCAATAAACCTGCATTTAAACTGCCTTTAAATACAAAAACACCTGGTTGATTATATGCTCCCTTTCCTTCTTCAAACTGGCTGAGAACCCACAGCCGTCTTTGAGAAGAAGACAAAGGGTAATTATCTTTTTTTTCTACCGGAATAATTTCGCTGTAAGAACCGCCATCTGTATTTTTTTTATTTAAGAACAAGAGAATTTCACTTTTTAGTTCTTTGATCTCATTTTTATCTGCATCAGTTAACACAGAGGTCTGGCCGGTTATTTTTAATTGCCCGTTAAATTCTTCAATAAAAACACCTTTTCTTTTAAATTTAAGAATCAGGTCTACTACAATCTTTACGTCAAACGCGTTACTTTTGCTACTCATACACTTATAGTATTATTTCGTTGTCAGAACTTTTTTGCAGCATAGAAGTATCTTCAAGCGCTTCTATGTAAGCTGCAATATTTTCTATATAGGGTTCTGTAAAAATATCTTTCAAT
>JACMLS010000385.1 GCA_014379485.1 Bacteroidia bacterium
CGCGCCATCGACAACGTCAGCGCTGCGGTTTCGTGCGCATCCATTCCGTTGATGCACACAGCCATCAGAAACGCCGCCGCTTGTGCGTCGGAGACATCACCGCTCACGACACCGCGCACAAAGCCATCAATCTCCTGTTGCGTCCAGGCATGTCCGTCGCGTTTGTGTTTGAGCAATTCCTAAACAAAGATCAACAACAATGTTTTGCTGCGCTGTGTCTGAACAGGAATTTGCATCTGTGTAAGTATAAGTGATTGTTACTGTACCTGCGCCCGCAACTGCCGGATCAAAATTTCCTGCACTCACACCTGTTCCTGAAAAAATTCCTCCTGCAGGTGATTCGCCTGTTAGTGCAAAGGCTGCGTCGTTTATACAAACAGTTCCCAACGAACTTAATGTTACAACTGGTGCTGCGTTTACATTAATTGATGAGGTAGCAGAAGCGGTACAAGAATTTGCGTCTGTATAATCATAAGTAATTGTTTGTGTACCTGCGCCTGCAACCGATGCATCAAAATTTCCTGCACTTACTCCTGTTCCGGAATAGGTTCCTCCAACAGGAGTGCCATTCGTTAAAGCAAATGCTGTTGCGTTTCCGCAAACATCTGCATAAGAACTTTGTGTTACAACTGGTAAAGCATTTACTGTAATGTTTGTTGTTGCAGTATCAGAACATGAATTTGCATCGGTGTAAATGTAAGTGATGGGATGTGTCCCCGTGCCCGCAGTGGCAGCATTAAAGCTGCCGGAAAATACTCCTGCTCCTGAAAATGTTCCGCCGGCCGGACTTTCTCCTGTTATTGTAAAACCTGGTTCGTCTTCGCACACATCTGTTAATGCGCTAAGTGTTACTGTTGGCAGAGCGTTTATTGTAAGCAATGCACTGTTAGAAGTTGCATTGCCGCAAGTTCCTGAAACAACACATTGGTAAGTGTAACCATTCATTGCTGCAGTTGCACCGTTAATGGTTAGCGTTGCAGTTGTTTCTCCTGCGTAAGGAGCTGCAGGAATAATATTATTAAAACCTGAGCCCTGATTTTCCTGCCATTGATAAGTAAGTCCGGTTCCGTTTGCACCAACAATCATAGTTGTTGTTCCTTCTGCACAAATGATGCTTACCAGCGGGTCTGAAGAAATAGTTGCAGGTGCGCATGCTGAAAGTGATTGGCAAATAGTATCTGCTGTTCCGCAAAGAGTAGTAGTGATAAGGCAAACATTATACGTGCCGCTTGCAGCGTAAGTGTGAGTTGGAAATTGTTGTGTGCTTGTATTTCCATCGCCAAAATCCCATTGCCATGATGTGATGAAGCCTGTGCTTGCATCAGTAAAATTATAAGTAAGTGGTCCGCTGTAAGCAGAACTATAAGCTGCAACAGGTGTAGTAGAGTAATTTGTAATGGTTGCTCTTATACAGGCATCCTGTGTGTTGTTGAAACGGAATTTTGCCCAACTGCCATCAAGTACTTCGTAGTTGCGGTGAGAATAGGGTGCAGTTGTTTCGCATCCTAAAAAAATAGAAGTACCACCTTGTATCCACGCTGCATAAAAACCACCGCCGTTCAATGTTACACCGGGGCTTACCGCTACGTTATTCCATGCGCCTGCTACCACTGAACCTGCGGCAACTGTTGTGGTGTATAACAAAGTTCCCGGACTTCCGTTAGGGCCATCATCATCATAAATATTTGCAATAAAATAATTTCCAACGTTGCTTGAAATATAAAATGATAATGAACTTACTTCGTAAGGATAAACAGGTGGAACAAAATAAACAGAAACACCATCGTCATTTGCACCACCGTTCCAGTTAACACTTCCACCGGGCGCATTACCGGTAACGTAACCCAACACAGCGCTTGGTGAACAAACATCTATAACCTGTATTTCTGTTGTGTTTATATCATTGGCCGCATTTATATCCTGGCTGTTTGAAGTTGTTACTTCAAAAGAATATAAACCAGTTGGCGAAGCGGTCCATGGAGTAAACGTAAAAAGTGTGTCGTCGCCGGCAGCTAAGGTTGGCAATAAACCGGCAGAACTGTGTACGCTTGCTAAAACAGAATTCCGGATGTTTTCCTGCAAATTAATGGTTGTGGTGACACTTGTGTTTCCACCGTTGTGAATGTTACTTTGCAATGCGTGTGGCATGTTTTGTACAACGATCTCAGCTGCATTTTCATTATTGGTATTCCATTCAGGTAAAATATCGCGGATGCTGAGCAGAACTACCGCCGGATAATCAAAATGAATTACGTAATTGGATGGCACAGTTGCATCAGAATGAACCTGCAATCCTATTCCTCCTGTACTGTTTTCAATTCCAACTGTCATATCAACACAACCTGCATTTAAAATTGGAGCGCTGATGCCACCGTACTGATAAGTAATTGAACTATCGTTTCCGCAAAGAATAACCTGAAAAGAATTTGAACCTGTCCAACCCGGTGCGCTAACACTCCAATAAGGAACATTAATGTAAGAGATAATAAAACTGTCCACGCCGTTTGTCCAGTATTTTACGTTTCCGACATTTCCGGCACCTGTAAAATTCAGATCGCTCATTAATGGTGCAAGAATATTGTCTCCGGCACCGCCCGCTGTTGGAATGGTTGGAAAACAGGAAGCAATGTTGCTGACATTATTAAAACTGAGCCAGCCATTAGAACCAACTTTTAGTTGAGAATAATCTGACCAGTAATAATGAAAGGGGAAACCTACATTGATCATTCCGGCTGCAGAATTATCATCAGCAAGTCCGGTTACTGTCTGCACGCCTGCGCGCGAAGTAATATCGATCCAGTTAAAAGTGGGTCCACCTGCGTCAAGGCTTGTTATCCAGGTATACCCATATGCATCAGGGCCACCTGAGGCTGCGCTTTTTCCGGGAACCAGAAGAATAAAAGCGAGAGCAAAAAGTAATATAATATTTTTCATGTAAGGTGATTTTTTTGTGTTATGCGAAATTAATAAAATTACCGCTGTTTTCGGGAAGTTTATTTGGATGAAGAAGGCACAGATTATTTTGTAAACTCTCTTTTCAGAGCGTAAATTTAACAACCACATTAGGCATAAAACCTGTCATATAGCGGTTGGACAGATTGTTTATTCCGTTATTCATAATCGGAGAACTGTCAGTAATATTTTTTTGATTGTAGCAATTTAAAAGAGAGAGACCAATGCTGCCTTTCCAGTTTTTTTCTGTTTTCGGAAAACCATATTGAATGGAAGCATCAAGTGAATGGTAAGCCGGAAAGCGATCTGAACCTGAACCGGGAGGAGGAGGGGGTGGGCCCTGACCTGGTGGTGGTGGTGGTCCGCCGCCTGGTGGTGGTGGCGGTGGTTGATTGTTGCCTCCGGGTGCGCTGTTGGCCCCCGCCATCATTTTAGTTCTTATTCCCGGTAAAGCTGCAAAGCCTGTTCTGTATTTCCAGGCAAGCGTAAATTTCCATTGTTTTATTTTGTGTGAGCAGGCAATATCAACTATGTGCGTCTGATCATACAAAGAGTAAAAAGGATCTTTACTTATGCTGTCAAATTGCATCATGGCTTTGCTTATGGTGTAACTGATCCAGGCATCTGTATTTTTCCATTGTTTGCGCAGCAACATATCTGCACCCACCGTTTCAATCTTTCCGTAAATAAAAGGTTTATCAGAAGATGGCTGCGTGGTGCTTGTTGAAGAAATATGATCTGTTTTTTTGTAATACGCTTCTACATCAAACAACCACGACTTTTTTTCGAAGATGCCGCCAAATGTTCCCTGGTAACTGTTTACAACCGGAATGTTTTTGTCGTCGGCAAGAATCCACAAAAGATTTTCTATTCCACCAATACCTTCAATACTTATTCCGCTAACCTGGCAAATAAATTGTTGCTGGTAGCCGGCAGCACTTTTTAAACGCAGGTGTTCAGAAACTTTGTAACCGACCGATACCCGTGGTTCAACACTTGTTTTTTTGCTAAGCGTAAAATAATTTAAACGGGCACCGGCGTTCAGAATAAAACGGTTGGTTGGTGTTGCAATAAGATTAGCAAATAAAGTATGTATAGTTCCTTCTCTTACAAAATTCTCCTGAAACGAAGTGTTGGCAGTATCATCAGTTTGCCTGAGGTAAGTGCTGCGGTGGTAGCGCCCCTCGTAACCACTTTTTAGTGCATATCTTTTTGTTGCACGCCATTCTGTTTCAAGAAAACTGCGAAAATCCTGAACAATGTTTTGATAAAGCGAAGAAGAAACATTAACCGATGAAGCAGAAGTTGAATTGCTTTTAAAAGTCTGATCGTAAATTGAATTTGTAACAGACACATTGGTAGAAAAATTCTTTGTCCAGTCAGAAACCACAGAACCATTTACACCCCAGTTAAGCAAACCAAGGTCAGAATTTTTATGAATCAATGTTTTATAATCTCTGAAACCTGCTACCATACTATTACGCATCAGTAATCCGCTCAGGCTGGCTTTGTGTTTTGCGTTAATGTTATAAAGTATTTTTGCGTTGGCATCAGAATACAAATAATCAAGTTTGTCAATTCCTTCAGGATTGTTTTTTAATGCGCCGCTTATTTCAGTATGCTGAAAAATAAAATCAGAAATTGGTTTTATTGCAGGAAGTTGCCACGAATACGGATACGATTGTCTTGCAGAAACAAGAAAACTCAATTTGTTTTTTATGAGCGGAACGTGGGCGTAAACGTTTGCATCTAACATTGAAGCGGAAAGTGTAACATTGGTTTTGTTTGTTACACTGCCTGCGGTAGAGATCTCAATAATGCCGCCCGTTCTTCCGCCCCGGTTGGCAGACATGGTGCCGCGCTGAACTTTTATATTATCTACCACGTTTGAGTTGAAGGGAGAAATAGTACCAAAGAAATGGCCTTTGTGGTAAAGCGGAATGTTATCAAAAACAATGAGCGTTTGATCGGGTGTACTTCCCCTCACATTTAAATTACCCGCTTTACTGTCCGGCGAACTGATTCCAGGTAAAGCATCAAGCGCTTTGAGTACATCGCCATCTGCCTGGCCGGGCAAAACTCCCGATTTTCTTGAGCGGATAGTTATGCTGTTGTCCATTGCATCGTATTCAATTCCTTTAGTGAGATATGCTGTTACATACACCTCATTCATTTCAACGATTGTGTTTTTTAATTTAATTGTTTTAAAACCATTCACCGCAAAATCTTCAAGAGGTATCCTCATCGTTTCATATCCAACAGAAGAAATGATAACCGTGTCGTCTGTATGATAATTGATTATTTTGTAGAAAGAGCCGTTTTCACTGCTGCTCAAAGAAAAGTTGCTTTTTCTGCTGTAAATAATGGTAGAATAAAGTGGTTCGTTTGTTTTGCTGTCTGTAAGTTGACCGCTTAACTGAAAATTTGCGTTGGCAACTTTTGGTCTTACAATTATATTTTTTTTGTCGGGATGATCAAAAACAAATGCGCTGTGCTGACTAAGTTTTTCAAGCAAAGAGCCCAGGTTATTTTCAAGCGTATCAGCGTAAACCGGAACGTCTTTAACAAGGTCTTTATCGTAAGAGCAAACTACACCGAATTTTTTTTGAAGGGCAGCAAACAACTGGTCAAGATTCATCAGCTGAGGGCGTGACTGAGTTGTTTGGGCGCCAGCGCTACAGCATATACAAAAGCCAATAAAAAGCAACAAGCCTATTTTTTTTGCGCCCCGCATAGATTTTAAGTAAAAATAATAAAAATCAGCAACCCAAAAAAAGGCAGTTCTGCTTAGTTGTTTTCCGCACTTCTTAACCACAATAGAAACAATAGAGCACATAGAAAATAAACTCTATTGCGTTCTATGTTTCTATCGTGGTTGAAAAAAGAGTTTATTTATTTTTAAGATAAACCGTATTGCCTTCTTTTCTGAAATCGATACTCATGGGCGTAAAAACCCCGTTAAGCGCAGTATCAAGGTTGGTTCCGCTGTAACGGCCTGAGAAATTTCTTTGGAGGTCAACATTCTCAGAAACAAATTTAAGGTCGTAAAAAACTGAAAGTGAAGTACAAACTTCCTGCAGGGGCGCCCCGTTAAACGTATGGTCTTTGGTGAGCACGGCGGCAGGCTCTTCAGTTTCAATAAATTTATTCATCTTGTTATCAATCGTATAACGAATTCCTTGTCCTTTCTCAATAATATTAGTTTCGTTTTTATTTATTACCTGCACTTTGCCTTCAAAACATTTTACAGCAGTAATTTCATTGCCCGTCATAATATCGAATTTTGTTCCCAGTACTTTTACACTTCCTTCTTTGTACTGCACTTCAAAACTTCCTTTGCGGTTAACAGCAAAATACGCCTCACCCTCAAGTATGATTTTTCTTGCTTCATTAAAACTCACAGAATCATAACTGATACTTGATTTACCTCTGAGAAGTATGAGCGTATTGTCGCTCAGTGTAATTTCTTTAACAGCGCCGGCAGTACAATTTACGCTGATCATAACAGGTTTGTTTTTTTCTGTTTTGAAGAGCCAGAATAAACCTACAAGCAACAAAATAGAAGCTGCTGAAGCAAGAAACAAAGGTTTTTTGTAAAGCGGAATAATTTTTATCGCTTTTGGTTGCGATCTTTTTTCTTTTATTTTTTGCCAGGTAGCATCTTTCAGCTCAGGCAAAGTCCAGGAGTCTGCTGTACTAATAATTTCAGAAAGCACTTTATCATCACCATTCTCTTTCAAAAGAAGTTTTTCTTCTTCGGTCAGATCACCGGTGAGCCAGCGGCTATAAAGATCATTATTGTTTTCTTCTTCGTTCATTTATTTATTTCTACAACCTTTAACGACTCAGGTTTCAAATACCCTAATATTAAATTTTAAATAATTGCAATTCTTTTACTTTATCTTTAAGCGTAAGAAGGGCCAGGTGCATTCTTTTCTCTACTGCTTTTACGCTTATGCCAAGCAGCTCTGCTATTTCTGCGTAAGACATTTTATCCATACGGTTCATTAAAAAAGCTTCGCGCTGGGTTTCAGGAAGAGAAGCAATGGCCTCTTCTAATTTTTTTTGAAATTCTTTTTTAATGAGAAGATAGGATGGGTCGTTTTCTGTAAGTGTTTCGCTTTGTTTTGTAAAATCAAGTTTTACTTTATCATGCCTTACCATATCAATCATTAAACGGTGGGCCATGGTAAATAAGTACGACTTGGTTTTTTCAAAGATCACTTCGGCACAGTTTTCCCAAAGCCTTACCATGCATTCTTGCGTAATATCTTCTGCTCTTTCAAGATCACCACAACGGTAATAAATAAAATTGCGTACAGACCTTGAGTGCGTTTTAAAAAGAAAGGTATAATTCCCTTCTTCACAAACAGATCTTATTTGGTTCATATTCTGCAACGGAGGCTGTTTTTTTAACAAAGGATAAAATTAGAGAATCATTTTAAATATTTATAGGACAAATTGAAAAAACGAAAGAATTTTTCCTTTTTGTGACATCTTGCTATAAGTAAACTTTGAGAA
>JACMLS010000386.1 GCA_014379485.1 Bacteroidia bacterium
GATCAGACTTAACAGTAACTGTTTTTTCAGCAGAGCCCCATCGATTGCGATCGGAAGCAACAACCATTACACGGACAGAACCAATGTAATTCGGGATTTCTATCTGATGAGTTTTAGATGAACCCGCAGGTAAATGAAAAGGTCCGATAAATTTTACCATAGGTTTAAAACGATTTGCTTTTGCACCTTTTTTATTCATACCTGATTCGTCGCCACCAATGCTTAATAGTTTGTCAATTTTTCCTGCTTGCGCACCTAATACCATATCGTACATATCCCATGTTTTTACTCCAAGCGCCTCTTTGGTATAAAAAGTTGTGTGTGGTTCTGGTGTTTGAAATCTTGTAAGATCCAGTAAGCCATCATCAACAATTGCCAATGTATAGGTCATTTCTTTTCCTTGCGATTCAGAAACAGAAATTGAAGTTGTTGATTCAGGTTTAATAATATCAGCCATAGAAATTTTAGGATGTAAATGTGTTTCCGGATCATCTACATTTACATTCACTACTCCGTATAAGCGAATTGGTAAATCGTTTTTTGTGCTTGCGTGCGGTTGCAACAATGAAACGTGCAGGTATGCATTGGGCGACATATCAGGTGTAGAAGGAAATTCAAATTGCGTTTCTCCTTTTTTAGTATCAACCCAAAATTGTTTCAAAATTTTTCTCCCTGTTTCAACACTCACCAATGCTTTTCCGTTTGATGGTGAAGGGAAAGTTAATTTTACATTTTCTCCTACAGAATATTTTTCTTTATCAATTGTAAAATTAAGCATAGTTGCATTTTCATTGCTTACACGGTTTTCTCTTGCCCAATAAGGCTGATCCATCCAGAAAACTTTTCCGGTTGAGTGCTGACTTTGATTATCAGTTACAACAACAAGATATTTTCCGTACTCATGCTGGCCTACTTTAAAATTAAATCCTCCTTTACCTTCTTTAGAAGAAACCAAAGTGTCTAAGATCACAACTGTACTTGAACGTGTCAGATAATTATCAGCACTTTCATATTGGTCGTACCACCAACGCTGTGTAAGCAAATACACTTTTACATTTAATTTATTTCTTGAAACAGCTTTTCCTTCATTGTTCACAGTTGCAATTTCAAAGAAATGATTTTTACCTGTTTCGATTGTCTGATCGTATGCACTTCCGGTTGGAACTTTAACGCCAACGTAACTTGTAAAGGGAGAGAATTTTGTTGAGAACCTGTCAACAGAAAAATCTCCGCCTTCTTCCCACACCTTGGTTGAGAAATTTACTTTCAGCATTCCTGGTGCTGAAGCGCCTAGTTTTAAATTAGTGCTGATCTTTGCTTCACCTTTTTCATTTATCTTATCGGCAAAGAGCGTAATGTTGTCAGAACTAAAATTTCTTAAGGGCGAATCAAAAGTAAAGCCGTCGTATTTAGGAAAGCGTGTTTCCATTTGCGCAACAGAAACATCTACCTGCGCTGGTAAATTTTTTGCAACGGCACCGTGTAACCATTTTACTTTGAGCAAAGCAAAAGAATCTTTTTCGTTTACACTGATCTGCTCATGGGGAAACTCTAAATAAATTTTTAAACGATTTGGTTTTACTGTTTCAATTTTCAGATCTTTCGTGTAAACATTATTTCCTAAACTAACTCTTGCCTGCCAGTTACCTGTTGTAGCTTCTGTTTCAGTTGCAGTACGAAAATCATACACACCGTCAACATTTCTTGTTTTTGTAACTGTTTGTACAACCTGGTAACTTGGATCAAGCAGTTCAAATTTTACCGGGTGTCCATCAGGTAACGCATTTAATTTATCTTCTAAAATAAAAGAAACGTAAATAGAATCGCCGGGTCTCCAAACGCCGCGTTCTGCGTAAACATATCCTTTTACTCCTTTGCGGTTCTCTTCTCCACCCACATCAAACTTGCTTAATGAATTTACCAAACCATCCTGTAGTTTAAGGTAACCTCTCTGGTTTCCGCTTTTTGCAATCAGTAAATAGGGTTTTTTCTTTAATGAAACATTTACAATTCCTTTTGCATCTGTATTTCCGCTTCCCAATAATTGTTTCTGAAAATCGTAAAATTCTACCGCTGCATTTGGTATGGGTTGTGTGGTAACCATATTACTGATGGCAACATTCATCATTTTTTCATCACCAATCTTAGCAATAATACCAATGTCTGATGCAAGAATGTTTCTGCCTACTGCTTTGCCATAATAAAAATCATATGTGCAGGGATCTCCGTTGTCATTATCATCTTCTTCATAATAGTAACGGTTTTGATAGTAACCGTCGTCATAAGAATCGTACCAGTCACTTTCATTCCACGAAGGATCTTCGTTGCCTGATGCGGTTCCTTCTGCATCTTCTGTTGTTGAAGCGCCTTCGCAGTCGCACAATGCATAATTTTTATTGAATTTAATATCTACACGGTAAATTGCTCCCGGCTCAGGCGTAATGTATTTTGCCAGATCAAGGTTAAAGCGATTCCACTCTTTAAGATTCAGTTTTTTCTCTTTGTCTAATAAAATTTTTCTTTCTACTAATTTTTTAGAAACACGGTACATTTCCTGGTTACCATCAAGCGAATTTATCTGAAGAAATTGCTGAACATTGTTTTCGAAGATTTTGCTGATGCGTACGTCCACAGCTTTCAGCATAATTGCTTCGAACGGAAAAGTTAAACCATTTGAATTGGGAAGTATATTCCCGTTGCCCACTAATTTTATTTTCGGATGTGCCTCGTTCAATACTATAGCAGTGTTGTGAGGTTTAAGCATTTTATACCCCTTAAAGTTTTTTATTCCTGCGTTAACAGTCAGTTCATAATTTCCAACGTAACGATTTGGCAAATACACATACACCTGATTTCCGTCAATAGAATATTTTAAGTTTTCAATGCCTTTGATAGTAATAATTCCGTTTAGGTTCTGACGCGGATGAATTGGTTCAGAAAATTCAAGACGCACATTTTGTTCACCTCCGTTTTTTACTTCAGCAGTCATAACAGAAAAATCTCCCAGCGCAGGAATGGTTCTTTCTTCGCTTTGACTGTGGTTGTATCCTATTTTTTCTCCGTTCCAGCTGAAAATTAATTTCTGCTCGTATTTTTTTCTTGGAATACTGTCTATCCTGAATTTAAATGTTGTGTTGTCTCCTCTTTCCCAATAATATTCTTTTATCATTCGTGGTTTAAAATTTTTCCCGTCAAGTGAAGCTGTCAGCACGTTTTGCATTGCTGCCGAATCTGCAAAATCTCCGGTTCTGATTTTTACATTTGCCTGCATGTATTCTATTGTATAAGAATCAAGCGTATTTATTTCCTGTATAGCCACATTCATTGTTTGCTGTAAGGTTGCAAACTGAAAACGAAAGTCTTTGAATTCAGAAGGAACTTTTATGATCTTGCTTAAATGAAATTCTGCGTCGTATAATTGACCAACGCTCATGCTTTCTTCAGGAGTAAATTCAATGGTTTGCC
>JACMLS010000387.1 GCA_014379485.1 Bacteroidia bacterium
GAGTTTGACCTGATTTTGATTGAGAGCGATGGCCGAATTGAAATGTTATTGCTACCGCCATTTCGCACGGGCAATATCTCTCCTCTGAAAAGCTGTTGCTAAGCTTGCGCGCGCGGCGATCCCCAACTTTTTTCTCTTAAGTAACTCACTTCATATTAATTGAAAACCAAGGCTTTGCGCTTTGCGTTTCAATCTCCTTATTTCGTAATTTTTAAATCCATCCGCATATTTTTCGATTGAAAGCGGGCTAAATTTTATTTTCTCTTTCATCATTTTGTAAAAAATTACTGCAATTTTTCTTGCAGTTGCTACGACTGCTTTTTGCGTGCCGCGTTTTGATTTTATCTTGTGGTAGAATATTGCTAGCCAGTTTTTACTTCTTTGAACAGCAAAGGCCGCCATTCTAAATACTTGACCTGCATTGCTCAACATAAAAAAACACTATCTTTATATCATGAAACTCATTTGGGCAATTTTTGCATTTTACATTTTTAGCCTTTCCGCAATTCCCTGTGGCGATGTGCTGACTTGTAATGAGTTTTCTGAAAACCACAAAACAGAGTGCGGGAGCGGAAATGAAACAGAAGATCATGAGGAAGAAGTGTGCACCCCGTTTTGCATTTGTACCTGCTGCGGTTGTCCTTCAATAAAAACAGAACCTCCTGTTACTTTTTCTATCGCAGTTACACAACCTTCCGAAAAAAAATTAATTCCTTATCAAACTGAAATCCTTTCTCAGTTTACTGCCAAAATCTGGCAACCACCTAAAATAGCTTAATCGTTTTTACAATTTTTCTTGTACTGCTTTTGCGGTAAAATTTTCTATTCGGCTTTTTGCCATTAGATTATTATTTAACGATTAATTATTTTATAATGAATAAGATCATTCAGTTTTCCATACGGAATAAACTTATAATTGGTTTATTTACCCTTGCTTTAATTGTGTGGGGAAGTTTTTCTGTAACGCGCTTGCCAATTGATGCAGTGCCCGATATTACAAATAACCAGGTACAAATAATTACTTCCTCACCTTCATTAGGAGCGCAGGAAATTGAGCGGCTGGTAACTTTTCCGGTTGAACAAACAATGGCAACCATTCCAGGTATTGAAGAGGTTCGTTCTTTTTCGCGCTTCGGACTTTCAGTAGTTACCATTGTTTTTAAAGAGCAGGTGGATGTGTACTGGGCAAGGCAGCAAGTGAATGAGCGCCTTGGCGAGGTACGAAGTCAAATTCCACCCGGTGTTGGCTCGCCTGAATTAGCTCCGGTTACAACTGGTCTTGGCGAAATTTACCAATACGTTATTCATCCTAAAAAAGGATATGAAAAAAAATATTCAGCAATGGATTTGCGGACCATACAGGATTGGATTGTTCGCAGGCAATTATTGGGAACTGAAGGTGTGGCCGATGTAAGCAGTTTTGGAGGTTATGTAAAACAATATGAAGTGGCGTTAAATCCTGATAAATTGCGCAGCATGAATATTAGTATCAGCGATGTGTTTACTGCTTTAGAAAAAAACAATCAAAATACCGGCGCAGCATATATTGATAAAAAACCCAACGCTTATTTTATTCGCACTGAAGGATTGATTGGAAGCAAAGAGGACATTGAAAAAATTGTTGTTAAACTAAATCCAAACGGAATTCCTGTTTTAATGCGTAATGTTGCTTCCGTTAATTTCGGGCATGCCACCCGTTATGGAGCAATGACCCGCAATGATGAAGGAGAAGTTGTAGGTGCATTGGTGCTGATGCTGAAAGGGGCCAACTCATCAAAAGCAATTGCAAACGTTAAAGAGCGCATTGCACAAATTGAAAAAACATTACCAGAAGGTGTAGAGATAGAACCATTTCTTGACCGGACAAAATTGGTGAATAACGCAATTGGAACCGTTACAAAAAATTTAGCCGAAGGTGCCTTGATAGTAATTTTTGTGCTGATCATATTACTTGGAAATTTAAGAGCGGGCCTTGTGGTTGCTTCCGTTATTCCTTTAGCAATGCTTTTTGCTGTTGGTTGCATGAATGTGTTTGGCGTTTCTGGAAACCTGATGAGTTTGGGCGCACTTGATTTTGGTCTAATTGTAGATGGTGCTGTAATTATTGTTGAAGCAACCCTGCATCATTTAACCGGTAAGGGTTTGTTTGAAAAATATGGCAGCACAAAATTAACGCAGGCACAAATGGATCATGAAGTGCACGCATCAGCTTCAAAGATCCGTAAGTCTGCTGCCTTTGGCGAAATAATTATTTTAATTGTTTACCTGCCCATACTGGCCTTAGTGGGTGTTGAAGGAAAAATGTTTAAACCAATGGCGCAAACAGTTTCGTTCGCCATTCTTGGCGCATTTATTTTATCGCTTACTTATGTGCCTGCAATGTCTGCACTGTTCCTGAAAAAAACAACACAACATAAACGCACTATTTCTGACCGCATTATGGATTTCTTTCATAAGGTCTATCATCCTATGATTCGTTTTGCTTTGAAGAGAAATATTATAGTTGTTGCAGGCTCACTCGTTTTATTTATTGTAAGCCTCGTATTGTTTGCCAGGATGGGTGGCGAATTTATTCCAACGCTTGACGAAGGTGATTTTGCGGTTGAAACAAGGGTGTTATCAGGCAGTTCCCTTTCGCAAACAATAGAAGCTGCAACCAGGGCTTCTAAAATATTGCAGAAACAATTTCCTGAAGTAAAAGAAGTGATTGGTAAGATAGGCACCTCCGAAATTCCCACAGATCCAATGCCTATTGAAGCCTGCGATCTTATCATCATTCTCAAAAACAGGTCAGAGTGGAAAAGCGCCACGTCTCGCGATGAGCTGGCAGAAAAAATGTCTCATGCGTTAGAAGATATTCCCGGTGTTACATTTAGTTTTCAGCAACCCATTCAAATGCGTTTTAATGAATTGATGACCGGTGCAAAACAAGATGTGGTTGTAAAAGTGTATGGCGAAGACTTAAACGAACTTACTCGATATGCAGAACAAATCGGGAAAATAGCCGCAACAGTAACAGGTGCAAATGATATTGCCGTAGAAGAAATGACAGGACTTTCGCAAATTGTAGTAAAGTTTGACAGGGATAAAATTTCACAATTCGGCTTAAATATTGAAGACGTAAACCTCGTAATAAGAGCAGGTTTTGCAGGCGAAAGTGCAGGAATGGTATTTGAAAATGAAAAGCGTTTTGATCTTGTAGTACGTCTCGAAAATGAAAACAGGCAAAGTATTGAGGATATTAAAAATCTGTTTGTTACCACTCCCAATGGTAACCAGGTTCCTGTAGGGCAACTGGCAGAGGTAGAATTTAAAATAAGTCCCAAACAAATACAACGCGATGATGCAAAACGAAGAATTACTGTTGGCTTCAATATACGTGGGCGCGATGTGGAAAGCGTTGTAAAAGAATTGCAGGAAAAAATAGACAAAGAGGTTAAGTTCGAAGCAGGATATTATCCTACCTATGGTGGTACGTTTAAAAATTTAATTGAAGCACGTAAGCGTTTGTTAATTGCTGTTCCTGTTGCGCTTCTTTTAATTTTTACTTTATTGTTCTTTACGTTTGGTTCTTTAAAGCAAAGTGTTTTAATTTTTACTGCAATTCCGCTGTCAGCCATTGGCGGTGTGTTTGCATTGTGGTTAAGAGATATGCCGTTCAGCATTTCTGCAGGAGTAGGATTTATTGCCCTGTTTGGTGTGGCGGTTTTAAATGGCATTGTATTGATAGCAGAGTTTAACCGTTTAAAAAAAGAAGGTATGACAGATCTTAAAGAAATAGTTTTAAAAGGCACAAGCGTTCGTTTGCGCCCTGTAATCATGACTGCGCTGGTTGCATCGCTTGGATTTTTGCCAATGGCAATTTCGCATGGTGCAGGGGCTGAGGTTCAAAAACCTTTGGCAACAGTTGTAATAGGTGGTTTGGTTTCGGCCACACTTCTTACATTATTAGTATTGCCTGTTCTTTATATTTTTACAGAAAGAATCAGAAAACCAAAAGTAACTATTTCAGCAGGTGTAATTGTTTTGCTGATGTTGTTGCCTTGTTTTGGAAATGCTCAGGTAAGCAAGCAACCTTATACTTTACAACAGGTAATTGACGAAGCATTAAAAAACAATGCGGGAATTAAAGCTGCTGATCTGGAAGTTGGTTACAGTAAAGCATTAAAACGAACTTCCACAGATATTGGTAAAACAACTATTTCTGTGATGTATGGCCAATACAATTCCTTAAACAGAGACAATAATATTTCTGTGTCTCAAAGTATTCCCTTTCCAACTGTATTCAGCAGCCAGGCAAAACTTGGCAATGCACAAATAAAAGGAAGTGAACTTAAATTACTTGTTAATAAAAATGAATTGGTAAACCAGTTAAAATCTGCTTTCTGCCAGTTGAAATTTTTACAGAGCGAAAGAAAAATGTTATTGAGCCAGGATAGTATTTTCTCTTCTTTTCTTAAAGCTGCCGAACTCCGGTTAAAAACAGGCGAAAGCAACCTGCTCGAAAAAACAACAGCAGAAACACAATTAATGGGAGTGAGAAATTTGTTGTCGCAAAATCAATCAGACATTTTAATTTATCAATCGCATTTGCAATCATTAATGAACAGCAAAAATCCTGTGCAGATAGTTCAGGATGATGTTTTGAAGTTAGAATTAAACATTTCAACAGATAGTTCACAAGTAAATCAAAATCCTTACCTGCTTTATTTAAAACAGCAAATAGAAATAAGCAACAAACAAAAGAAAGTTGAATCGGCAAAAGCTTTACCGGATTTTACCATTGGTTATTTTAACCAGACACTTATTGGTTATCAGAACCTGAATGGAAGCGATCAGTTTTTTGGAGCGAATAAACGCTTTTCAGGAGTGCAGGTTGGCATTGGTATTCCATTATGGTTTTTACCGCAAGCAGCAAAAGTAAAAGCCGCGGGTATTAATGAGCAGGTGGTTCAAAGTAATTACGAACAGTACCAGGCAAGCATACAAGGTCAATACAGTGGGGCAGTGCAGGAGTATATGAAAAATAAAAACACGCTTGCCTATTATGAAAAAATCGCTTTACCAAATGCAGATTTAATTATAAGGCAGGCTGAAAAAGGATTTAAGAATGGTGAGATCGGGTATGTAGAATATTTGCATGCTCTTAAAAATGCGCTTGCTATTGAATCAGATTATCTGAAAAGTTTAAATCAGTACAATCAGGGTGTTGTGGCACTTGAATATTTATTGGGAAAAAAATAAAATTATATAAAACAACTAATATGAAAA
>JACMLS010000388.1 GCA_014379485.1 Bacteroidia bacterium
TCCAACCTTCTTTTAAGGCATCAGAATGCATTTCTATTTTTGATGTTCCGTATTCTAAAAAATATTCCTGACTTACTGTTATGTAAGGAAGCTGGCCTGCTTTTCTCACCAACACAAACGGAACATTTAATTTATTTGCGAGCATAAACCCGAATAAAAAACCACGGCTTTCAATTCCAACAACTGCATCAAATTTTACACCTTTTAATTTGCGCACAAAACTATCTGTGATCTCGTTGCAAAGTTGCTGATCGTAAAAAATGGGAGTTATATCTTTGAACATTACGCCTGGTTTAGGAAAATCAGGTATTGTTCTTATTGCAGCCTTTACTTTTTCTTCTAAATTCATAAGGGCTCAAATTTAGGATAAAAGCTTAGAAATAACAAGCGTTGAACATCGTAATTAACATTAATTTTATTTATTGATAATCAATTAATTAAGATGAATTAACCTCTTTTAGGCGTTGTAATTGAGCGGGGCTATTTGAGCCAGAAATGCGCCACAGAAAGAATAATGGTTGCAATTGTTGCGAGTAAGCCAATCACAAAAAAAGCGTAACTGTGCTGCTTAAAGTAAGAGGCATGAGAGAATTTTTTTATGCGCGACTGAATTATTCTGCGTGCCATTAAAAGCGAAAGAACAGAAATACTAAAATAAGAAAAATAATAAACTGCATTTCTTTCATGAAAATACTCTAAATAAAAAACACCAAGTAAAACAGGCACAAAAGCGAGCAGCGTTATAACACCAGCGGGAACAATTATTTTTTCTATTACAATTTGTTTTCTTATCGCTTTTCTTTTTTCAGGATCATAAGGCATTGTTACCACTTCACTGCCAATGAGCGGATCCTCTGGCCTTGAAGCGAACTTTAAAAAATTGAGGGGCTGAATAAAAATTTCTTTTTTATCGAAATACAATTTCAACTCTTCGCCATCTATATAACAAATATCATAGATGTATTCTTTTTCAGGATTGTCCTTATAAAAACCTTTAAATTTTTTAGGAGTATTATTTGGCTGATAGAATACGAATTTACCGGCGCGGTCAGAAATTTTTTCGATACAATTGGCGCAGAGGTAATAGGGGAAATCTTTTTTTAGCTCAACTTTATTCTTGCATATAGGACAACGCTGGAAGGGCATGAGTTAGTTAACTGTTACTAGTAAAAAGCTATTTTGAACAAAGCTAAAAGTAAGAAGTTAAACGGAATAAAAAAATCGCCCTATTCTCTATTGCCTATCACCTATTCCCCAAAGCCAAAAACTCCTCTCAACGGAAATCCCCTAACTAATCAAACTTTATTTTCGTTTGCCCGTCCTCGCCAAAAAAACCTTTGTTACCTTTTTCGTTCATTTTTTTGAGCGCACGTTTATGCAGTTCCATTGGAGAAAGGCCAGTGTCCTCATCAGAATCATCATCGCTTTCTATTTCTTTGGGTATTAAAAGATTTACTTCTTTTACTTTTCCATTTGAAAGCTTTTTTCCTTTTGCTTTCATTCCCATTGGCGGAACAAAATCATTAAGCTTTATCTTTTCGTCTTTCTGGGTTTCGCCTTTGTCTTTTCCGAATTTTACCTGCACAATCGGATTGGTTTGCGTTGTTACCAACTCAACCAAAGAGCCTTCTGCTTCAGATATTATTAAAGTTTTGGCAGATACAATTTCAGGAATAAAACGTTTGGTGAAATAAGATTTGTTTTCTGCATCAAAGTAAACCATTGATACTGTTTGTTGCGGATAGAATTTTTCTATGATAATTATATCTTCATCAAAATGATTGAGCAGATCAAAATTATACAATCTATAAAATCCGCTTGAGGTAATGGTAAGAATTTTATCGTCGCCAATAAATTTGCCGAGATAAGTTCCTTTACTGTCTTTATTTAAACGGTGTACAGTATCATCAAACCAAATATCTTCTGCACCCAAAGTAGATTTACCTTTTTGTTTCAGCGTAACATTCTTAACCGTGTATTTGGTTACAATGTTTCCTACCGAGCCGCGCGATTTTACCTGGATTTCAGAAAAATCCACATCAATTTCAAATTTCCTTAAGCCGGAAACTTTGCGCAAATGCACCATTACTTTTTCTGCCTCTCCGTTGGGGTTTACTGTAAACCAATACACTTCAGAACCCGCTGTTCCTTTAGCAAGATCGTATTCTTTATCGCGCGTAATACCGGTTACATTAAAACGTTTAATGAAGGTAATTCCTTTAGGCCCGTCGCGATAGATCATGTTATACGTTGTGCGTTCATCACTCTTCTGAAAAATGGCAACGTGCAAAATGTCTTTTCCTATAAACGCTTTTTCAGAAACTTTTACCACTTTCATTTTTCCTTCTTTGGTAAAAGCAATGATATCGTCAATATCAGAACATTCAAAAGCAAATTCGTCTTTCTTTAATCCGGTTCCAATAAAACCTTCCTCACGATTAATGAAAAGTTTTGTGTTATTCAGAATAACCTGTTTCGCTTCAATTGTTTCGAGGGTTTTTATTTCTGTTTTTCTTTCTTTGCCCTCGCCGTATTTCTTTTTCAGGTTTTTAAAATATTCAATTGCAAATTCGGTAAGATTGGCAAGGTTTGCTTTTACCTGCGCAATTTTATCGTCAATATCTTTCATGTGCGCTTCTGCTTTTATACTGTCGAAGCGTGTGATGCGGATCATGGGGATCTGTGTGAGGCGGCCCAGATCTTCGTCGTTGATAGCGCGCAGCAATTTCTTTTTGTAAGGAGCAAAACGCTCGTACAAATATTGATAAAGCGTTTCTCTGTCAGAATATTTTTTAAAGTCAATGTACATTTCTTCTTTAATGAAGATCTTCTCTAAAGAAGCGAAATGCCATTTTTCTTCCAGCTCATGTTTTTCTATCTCCAGCTCACGTCTTAAAAGTTCGAGCGTTTGTGCTGTTGATATTTTTAAA
>JACMLS010000389.1 GCA_014379485.1 Bacteroidia bacterium
AAACAGAAAAAAATTATTGAGGAACAGAAAATAAAAGTAGATGAAGCTTTTGAAAAATTGCATGAGAAGAATAAGGAAGTGATGGATAGTATTTATTATGCGCGAAGAATTCAGCGGGCTTTAATTACTTCAGAAAAATATATTGAACGGAAATTGAAAATTATAAATGGTAAATTATAAATGATCCGCCGCAACATTATATTTACGTTGTTGTCTTTTTTTTGTGGGAATTTTTTTTCGCAGGCAGATAAAACAATTGACTCGCTGAAACTGGCGTTGAAGAATGCGGTTCATGATTCTGCACGGTGCAACATTTTATTTGCGCTGGCAGAAACCGCCGGAGATGATGAGTGGCCGCAGTTTAACGAACAACTAAAAGTTCTTGCTGAAAAAAATGTTTCCCTCTCTGCTGAAATGAAATCTTTTTACTTAAAGTACCTGGGGGCAGCACATAACAATATTGGCTTCCTTGCACAAAACCAGGGAAATGTTGCCACCTCTTTAAAAAATTATCAAACCGGTTTAAAATGTTTCAAAGAAATTCAGGATAAAAAAGGAATGGCCTCTTCGTATAACAACCTCGGGTCTATCTATAATTATTTAGGCAACATTAATCTTGCGCTTGAATATTATCAGGCAAGTTTAACTATCAAGGAACAAAGCGGAGACAAAAGCAGTATTGCAAATGCCCTGAACAACATAGCCGGAATATATTACAACCAGGATGATGTTCAGAAAGCGCTGGAATATTGGATGAGAGCTTTGAAAATGCAGACTGAAATTAAGGATAAACGGGGTATGGCGCTCTCTCTTGATAATATTGGAAGCGCTTATTATAAAATGAGAGATAACACAAAAGCAATGGAGTTTTATAAAAAAGGATTAACGATAACAGAGGAAATTGAAAATAAAAAAGGAATTGCCAACGCATTAAATCACGTAGGGGGAATATACCTTGCGCAAAGAAATTTTGATTTGGCAATAGAGTATTTTAATAAAGCGCTGGCTATATTAGAAAAATTGCAGGAAAAAAATGCAATTACCATTACGTTGAATTATATTGGGAATTGCCTGATTGATCAAGGGAAATTAGCTGAAGCGACTACATATTTAAACAAGGGGCTGCAGTACGCTAAAGAATTGGGTTTTCCGGAGAGAATAAAAAACGCAGCGCATTCGTTAAAAATAATTTACAAAAAGCAAAACAAAAATAAAGAAGCTTTAGAGATGTATGAATTAGAGATACGGATGATGGATAGCGTTAGCAACACAGCCACAAAAAAAGCCTCCATAAAAACTCAGCTCAAATACGAATACGAAAAAAAATCTGCAGCAGACTCAGTAAAAAACGCAGAGGAACAAAAAGTAAAAGATGCGCAACTCGCAGCGCAAAACGCGTCACTCAAACAGGAAAAATTTCAGCGTTACTCGTTAGCTGTTGGTTTGTTGTTAGTCGTTTTGGGTTTACTGTTCGTTGTAAATCGTTTTCGCATTACGCAAAAACAGAAAAAAATTATTGAAGAGCAGAAAGTGAAAGTGGATGAAGCTTTTAAAAAATTAAACGGGAAAAACAAAGAAGTGATGGATAGTATTTATTATGCCCGCAGAATTCAGAGAGCTTCAATTACTTCTGAACACTACGTTAGTAAAAATTTAAAAAGACTAAAAAGGTAAGGCCATGAAGGAAAGCGCAATTGAAATTTTTATTAGCGTTACTTTCTGCGCTTCTCCTTCATGGATTACTCCCGAAAAATACATTGAAAGAAAACTAAAAGAGATGAATTGATCTTCTTTTTTGTTAAGTTTGAGTAATGAAACAGCCGCTTGTTTTGCTTATTCTTTTTCCCTTTCTATTTCCTGCGCAAGGCAAGATCACTGACTCGTTAAAATCTGTTCTTAAAACCACAAAGCAGGATTCTACACGTTGTTCTGCCTTGCTAGCCCTGGGAGAAAACCTTTACGTTGCTAAACCCGACTCCGCTTTTATGTTGTGGGACCAGGCGCAAAAGATAGCTGAATCTAATCTGAAAAATCTTTCTGAACTTCTTCCTGCTCAAAAAAAAGTTTTTTTAAAACACCTTGCCTCTGCCCTTAACAACATGGGCTATCTTTTGCAACAAAAAGGCGACATAAAAAAAGCAATAGAATATTTTGGCAGGGGTTTGAAACTGGATGAGGAAGTTGGATATAAACAGGGTATTGCCACTACGCTCAATAACCTGGGGATTATTTATAGCAATCAGGGCGATATTGCCAAAGCCCTTGAGTATTACGGTAAAAGTTTAAAAATCCGCGAGAACATCCGCATGCCCAACGGCCAATTAGGAGACAAAGCCGGAATTGCAAACTCTCTTAATAACCTTGGCTTTATTTACGAGAAACAACGCGACACGGCAAAGGCGCTTGAGTTTTATAACAAAAGTTTAAAAATGTTGGAAGAATTGGGAGATAAACACGGAGTAGCAAGTGCCCTTAATAATATTGGCTTTCTCTATGATAAAAAACGTGACATTGCAACCGCTCTTGAATACTATCACAAAAGTTTAAAGATAAGAGAAGAGAGCGGAGATAAACAAGGTGTTGCAAATTCTTTAGATAACATTGGGTTTGTTTATCTGAAACTTGCCCTCACCTCCCGGAATGAAACCGACAAACAAAAAAATCTTTCAAAAGCGCTTGTGTTTGAATTAAGGTCGTTGAAATTAAGCAGAGAGATCGGATATCCCGAGATCATCCGTAATGCTGCAAGACAATTAAAATTCATTTATAAGGCGCAGAAAAAATACGGGCAGGCTTTGGAAATGTATGAACTATTCATAAGCATGCGCGATAGTATTGGTAATGAAGAAACAAAAAAAGCCGGAATTAAAAATCAACTGAAATACGAATACGAAAAAAAATCTGCGGCCGATTCAGTTAAAAACGCAGAGCAACAAAAAGTAAAAGATGCGCAACTCGCAGCACAAACCGCAAGTTTGAAACAGGAGAGGTTTGAACGTTATTCGTTAGTCGTTGGTTTGGCATTAGTCGTTTTGGGCTTGTTGTTCGTTATAAACCGTTTCCGAATTACAAATAAGCAGAAGAAAATTATTGAGGAACAGAAAATTGTTGTGGACCAGGCTTTTGAAAAACTGCGCGAAAAAAACAAAGAAGTAATGGATAGTATTTATTACGCCAGAAAAATTCAACGCGCTTTGATTACTTCTGAACATTACATAAATAAACAATTAAAGGCCCTGAAGCAAAACGCATGAGTAAAGGTTTCTTTAATCTTATTTTTGCGTTTCTTCTTCATGAATTACTTCTAAAAAATACATTGAAAGGAAATTGAAAGAGATGAATTGAACTTCTTT
>JACMLS010000390.1 GCA_014379485.1 Bacteroidia bacterium
GAAGAATCAAAAAATTAAATGCCACAAATCTATCTGTGTAATCAGTGAAATCTGCGGCCTGAACCAGAAATTCTTTATGAAATTTTCTATCTTCACCGTTGCAGATCATTATCCTGAAAAGCACAGAAGCATTGCGCAACTTTATGCTGAGATAGAGCAGCAATGTATTCTTGCAGATGAATTGAATTTTGATTCTTTTTTTGTTGCTGAACATCATTTTCATGAATATGGGGCAATTCCAAATCCGTCCGTATTTCTGTCTGCGCTTGCAAAAAAAACTTCCGCAATAAAATTAGGTCCGGCTATTTCCATTTTACCTTTTCATAATCCGCTTACAGTTGCTGAGGATTATGCAATGCTTGATGTGATTTCAAATGGACGACTGATACTTGGTGTGGGCTCAGGTTACCTGAAACATGAGTTTGAAGGCTTCAATATTTCTGCAGAAGAAAAACGTAATAAATTTGATGAGAATCTGCAAATTCTGAAACTGGCTCTAAGCGGAAAAAGATTTTCTTATAAAGGCAATTATTTTTTTGCCGATAACATTAAGCTGAACGTTAAACCTGTTCAGGAAAATGTGCCTGTTTACGTTGCCGTGTTGCGGGCCGAAGCAGCTTACCATGTTGGAAAAAGAGGACAAAATATAATTTGTGTTCCATACGCATCTGTAAATACCTTTGATGAAGTAAAAATTCTTGCAGCAGATTTCAGAAAAGGATTTAAAGAATCAGGAAAGAAAGAAAAAGGAGAAACACTGTTTGCTTTTCACACTCACATTGCAGAGACAGATGAAAAAGCAAAACAAAATGCAGAAGAAGCATTTAATTTATATGCAGATACAAGGCTTTATGTAAAAAAACAAAACTACACAGACATTTTAAACAGCGGGCTCGCACTGATCGGTTCTGTTGAAACTGTTTCAAAAAAAATAACCCGGCTAAAGGAATTTGGCATTGACAATGTACTTTTGCTAATGAATTTTGGAATGCTCGAAAACGAAAAGGTAAAAAACTCAATGAAATTATTTTCTGAAGTTTTTCTCCAAAAAAGGTAACCGCTACCTGGCCAATACAACTCACATTTTATTCCTGTCAATCTTTAGATGATCGCTGCGCGATTGGAATTCTCTGCAAAATCTTTCTAACGCTCAAACCAAAAAGCACATTGAGCGTTGCGAATACCTAAAATTTCACCGGCAGGTTGTAACGCATTGTAACAGGTTTACCAGCTTTCATTCCGGGTTTCCATTTAGGCATCATCTTAATAACCCTGATTACTTCTTTTGTACAATCTTCGCAACCTGCAATAGATTTATAAACCTGTATACCAGAAACGCTGCCATCCACTCCAATAGCAAAACTCACAATCACTCTTCCGCCTTTAGATTTTGCCTGGTCAGGCATTACAATATTCTTTTTGAAAAAACTATGCATAGAGTTTAAACCACCGGGATACTGAGGAGTTTGCTCATTTGAAATTCCGGTATTGGTTATCACCTCATTTTCTTTTGTTTTATTTACGCCCGCTCTCAGATCAATTTCTCCAAATCCACCTGACTCGAATGATGTGATATCTGCACTCGCTATTACTTTGTCTTCAACAGTTTCGTTCTGTGATTTTTGAGGACTAAGAGGTTTTTGAACACCGGAAGTCTGTTTTTTATTATCGCCATTTTTTTCTTCGTTCTTTTTTCCGCCTTTGGTAGAAACCATTCCGTTATTCATTCCAATAGGTTCAGAGTACGTTTCAGTACTTTGGTTTCCGGTAGTAGTGTTGCTTTTAGTGTCAGTTTTTTTATCTGACTTTCCGGTTGCTTTTTGCATCACTAATTTATCTTTTTCTTTTACTTGATTCTGTTGTTGGTTCTGCACATATCTGTTAGAAGAAAAATAACCTTGGTTTAATTCAGAAGAATTGTTCATTAATGAGTCTGCAACTGCTCTGTAATCAACAGCACCATCTCTGTCTGCATTATTGATCTCGGCTTTCTTTAGCGTAACTGCAAACGGGTTGTTAGTAGTAGTACCCGGATTAATGGTAGTTGCTGTAGAGGTTGCGTTAGTAGTTGTAAAATTTAATGTGCCCGTATTTGTACCTGCGTTTGAAATTCCATCCACTCCAACTCCAACATTAGAAGAACCTCCGTTTGTGTTTACTAAGCCCATATTTGATTGGGGAGTGGTAGTTACAAACCCTCCGCTTGCGCCATTTGTGTTCTGAATTGAATATTTAGGCGAAACAGCGGGTGTAATGGCATTCTGATTGTCTTTGTTGATTTTCTTAAATTCAGTATCTTTTTCGCTTTTCTCTTCTGCCAAAACAGTTCCGTTAGTAGTTGTATAATTATTATCAGGACTTTTATAAGCCTCAAATCTTGATTTTTCTTCTTTTTCTTTATTAAGAAGATCTCCGTTAAGTTTTCTATCCATTTCCAGGTTTTTGCCTGAACGTTCTTTGTCAGCAACGGTAATTTCATTAAAAGATAAATTTGTTTTACCATCATTAGATTTCTGATCTTCGAGAATTTTTTGTCCTTCTATCTGTTCTTTATCCTCAGCCGGAGCGGGGGGGTTGATCGTTTGACCTGCAACAAGAGAATTGGTAATAACAGAATGAAAAGCAGATTTAGAAGAATCTGAACTCATGTCCAGCTCCTGTGTCCGTACTACAGAATCAAAACTTGCATCTGAATTTACAACCGGGTTTGTTTTGTTATTAATTTCTGCA
>JACMLS010000391.1 GCA_014379485.1 Bacteroidia bacterium
AATGCGTTTTTGTTTTTCAAGTTGTTTTGTTCTGTACGTGGTGTAGCCGTAAATACTTCCTATTGCAATAATGGCAACCAAAGAATAAAACCACCAGGTGCGCCACCAGGGCGGCAAAACGCTGAATGAAAATGCAAGGGGTTCTTTGTTCCAAACACCATCGTTGTTTTGCGATTTTAAATAAAATGTATAAGAGCCGGGCTGAAGTGAAGAATAGGTGATCTCGTTTTTTGATGTAGGCTCAAACCAGTTCTCATCCTGCCCCTCTAATTTAAAAACGTATTTTACTTTGCTGGGATTGGTTTGGCAAACACCTATAAAATCAAATGTAATGTGATTTTTATCGTATGGTAACTGAAGGTTTACAGGCAAGCCATTGGTACTGTCAATTCTTTCGGCGTAAGGAGAAAAATCAAACGATTGAAAAAACAATTTCAAAGCGGCAAGATGTAAAATAGGTTCTTTATCGTTTTTAGTTTCATAGCGCGGATCAAAAACAGCGGCGCCTTTTATTGTGCCGAACCAAAGTCTTTTTTTAGAATCAACAACACCTGCGTTCTGGTTACACTCCAGTCCAAGCAAGCCTTCTGCTTTTCCAAAATGTGTAATCTCAGCGCTTTTTCCGGTGCGGTAATTTTTTAAATTAAACCTGTCAAGGCCTTTACTGCTTCCCATCCACACGTTTTCATTCTCATCAATTACAGTGCTGTAAATACTGTGAACCTGGTCTTTTAATTTTTTCAGCACATTGGTAAAAGTCTGATGATCATAATAAAATAAACCTTCATCTGTTCCAAAAATTAAATTTCCCTTGCCGTCATCTAAAGTGGTGTAAACACGACGGTCTATAAATCCTTTTGCTTTATCAATTCTCTCTGCTACGCTGTGGTTGAATTTTATTACACCTTTATCTGTTGCTATCCATAGAATTCCCCCGTTGTCTTCGTGAATATCGTGAATGGCAAAAAATTCGTCAGTGTTAAGTTTATTTACTTTTTCTTCTTTTACAATTTTCCCATTTTCCATTTTATACAAGCCGTTTTGCGTACCGATCCAGAGAATTCCCCTTCCGTCAATGTGAAGGCTGAATATGGTTGAATCTTTTAGCCCTTCTTTTCCGCAGTAGTTGATAAAATTTTTTCCATCAAAACGTGAGAGGCCTGCAATAGTGCCAAACCATAAGACACCATTTTTGTCCTGCGTTATAGCTTGTACAGTATTGTCGCACAAAGAATTTTTAAGGTTAGCCCGGTTCAGTCTGTAGTTTATTATTTTTCCGTTCGTTGCAATGCAATTCAAACCCTGGTTCACAATCCCTATCCACATGTTGCCTGCTTTATCCTCAAACATTGCCGGAACGTTTTCATCTGTACCACCTTTGTTGAATAAAAAATTGTATTGATACTCTCCCATAAAACGTGTAGCGCCGTTTCCCTGAGTTCCTATCCACAAATTACCTTCGCGGTCTTTAAGGCAACACCAGATATTATTACTTACGAGCCCGTTGGCAGTGTTTATTTTTTTTACAGTTCCTTTTTCGAGTTTACACAATCCGTTAGAATTGCAGAACCAGATGACATCTTTACCAAAGGGAACAATACCGGTAAAACCTTCTACTTCAACATCCGGAATTTTGGGGAGTACAGGTTTTCCGTTAATGATCATGTGCAGGCCGGTGTTCTGACCTATGTAAACTATTCCGTTCTGGTCTTCGCCGAAAGCCCTTGCAAAATTATCAAGCAAGCCGTTCTGCATATTAAAATAAGTTACTTTGTTGTCGGACGAAATTTTTACTGCGCCGGCTGCAATGGTACCAAACCATTTATTTTTTTTCGAATCGCGGAAAATTTTAAAAACGCTGTTATTATTTAAAACAGTATCTGCTGAAAAAGCCTGTACTTTTTTTTGAGCAGGATCAAACACCATTACTCCTAATTCAGTTCCCATCCAGATCTTTCCGTCATCATCTTCGTTCAGGTCAAAAATTCTCGGATTTTTAATTCCTTCTTTTATACCGTAGTTCCTGAATTTTTTTCCGTTGTAAATACTCAATCCGCCATTGGTTCCAAAAGCAAGATCGCCGTTTTTTAATTCAATAACAGAAAAAACAACATTGTTAAGCAAGCCGTCATTTTCATTCAGGCTGGTGAATTTTAATCCGTCATAAATACTTACGCCGCCGCCATTGGTGCCAAACACAATGTTGCCGTTGCGGTCCTGGCACATGCTCAGCACCTGGCTTTGTGCAAGTCCGTCTTCAACAGAAAAATTTTTAAAATTATATACCTGCGAAAAATGAATTGCAGGAATGAAAAGAGAGACAAGGAATATGTAGAAAAGTCTTTTCACTGGTTAAGGAGTAAAGATATAAAAAGGATTGAGAAAATGCCACTTGTAAGGCTCAAAATTGAGGCCCGTTTTTACTTTCGGAAAAGGTGTTAAGCGGCGAAATAAAAATTAAATTTACATGATCAGGCTCCGTGGCTTTTAATAAAAGAACAACGCATTTTCAGAATTAAACGGATAAAAGATAAATGGCAGTAAAGTTTACACCCGGTATAAAAACAAAATTTATTCTGTTTTCAGTTTGTGCTTTACTGTTAATTGCTCTTTATTCATTGGTAATTTATTTCAGGGAATTTGAGTGCTCAATGCCCTTTTCAACCTGCTATCATTCATGGCTGGAAACTCCGCTTTTGCTGCTGCTTTTGTTTTTGGGATTGATGATGAGCTTTGTGGTTTTTATTGTTCAGTTTAAAGATCAGGGAAGGGCACGGCAGGCTGGTTTTTTTTATTCTTTTATTTCGGTTTTTGCAATGCTTGCCTGTTTTATTTATCATGCCCTGTATAAATCAAATCCTCAAATACTTTCTTTTAATGATTGGGAGGGAGTGAGGCCTTTTCATATACAGATGGGAACTTTGTTTTTTGGAGGGATGATTCTTACTACCTTTATAATGCTGTTTTTAAAATCATTTAGCTTATGGAGCAGGATAGTAATTTTTATGTTTATGATCGCTTCGTTTTTAATCATTCAATCAGTATGAAGCTCAGAGTTTTTCTTTTTTTAACTGTGAACGGCTTTATCTTTTTGAAAGGGTTTGCCCAGGTCAGTTCTACCAAAAAAGACACAATTATAAATGGTGTTCATTGCAATTTTGTGGAATGTTATCCGGGTGGTAGTGTAAAGGTAATGGGACAAAAAAAAGTTCAGGTCGATTCTACACAGAGACGTTTTAAGGATTCCTTGCGTGAAGGACTTTGGATGTATTATGATCCGAACGGAAAGGTGGTTGCAAAAGGGAATTTTGTAAACAATAAA
>JACMLS010000392.1 GCA_014379485.1 Bacteroidia bacterium
GCAATTACACCCCTTGCCAAAGCCGGAAAGAAATTAAACAATTCAATGGTTCTTTTAGTCAGAAAAGAATATTCAGAAAGTTTTTGTAAATGGCGGCTTAATTTTATTCGTTTTGAAAATGCCTTGTCCCAGGAGCGGGTGTAATTTGATGATAATTGTTGTTTGGAAATTTTTTCAGAAAAGAACTGGTCTATAGTCTCTGCCAGCATAGAAGCAGCTCTCAGGCCCATACTCATGCCGTTTCCTGCAATGGGCGCTACCCTTCCTGCTGCATCTCCTAAAAAAAATGCGTCGTCTGTAACGGGTTCTTTAATGAGAAAATTAATTCCGCTGATAGTAAGTGGTTTTTCGAAAATAAACTCAGCGGAAGCAAATATATTTTTCAGGTGTGCGTTTTTAAATAAAAATATTTTCTCGAGTTCAGGAATAGAATTACGAACCGAATTAAGATTTTTTGCATTTACAATATAACACAGACAGGACTTTTCTTCTTCGATATTCGATATACCGCAATAACCACCCGGAAAGTTGTGAATCTCAATGCGATTTTGGTTCCTTGCAAGTTTGATGTGATATTTAACCCCCACATAATTTGCGGCGCTACTTGTGGTTATTCTTTCAGAAGATTTAAGGTTCGAGTTTTTACCGGTTGAATTGCAGACAAGAGTTGCCGTTACATTGCCGGAATCCGTTAGAATTGAATAACTCTTATCATCTGCAGTATGGTCAACACTACGGGCTTTTATATTGAGTTTAAAATCGACACCTTGTTTTTCAGCTTCTTTAAACAAGAGATCTTCCAGTAAATAGCGGCTGATACCAAATCCACCCATCGCAAGTCTTATTGAAAATTCTTTGTTATTGCCTGAGGTAAGTTTAAAATGATCAATGGCCGGCAAATTAAGCGAAGACAATACAGGACAAATGCTTTGCAAATAATTTTTTGATTCGTTGGATATGTATTCGCCACACACTTTATGCCTCGGATAATTTCCTTTTTCAATAACGATGATTTTATAACCACGCTTTCTCAGGTCAATTGACAAAGAAAGTCCGGCAATTCCACCACCTATTATTGCAACATCGTATTTCATTCAACAGCAATTAAGATGTACCTGAAAGCCCAGCTCCATTTAACGGAGAAATTTTTAAAACCCGCCCTTTCAAGCAAAGACAC
Organism: Bacteroidia bacterium; assembly: GCA_014379485.1. GTDB lineage: Bacteria > Bacteroidota > Bacteroidia > B-17B0 > Aurantibacillaceae > AM-1111. The sequence goes on from JACMLS010000392.1 coordinate 1,178, forward strand.
CAGTTCTTTTTTTCTGAATCCTCTTTTTACCGAAAGCGGAGCATCATTCTTAACAAGATAAGACCGTGAGAAAATTGCTGTGAGAAATTTTATGCTGTAATATGCAAACCAGTTACGATGAAGATCATTGGCAAGAATAATGCAGTGATTGGATTTTCCGAATCTGAATAAATCGATTATTTCTTCGCTTGTAAGATGATGTAAAAACAAACTGCAATGAATAACATCTGTTTCTTTGAGAAGTTCCGCAGAAATAGTACGGTAATCATTGCAAATAAGTTCTTTGTTTTTGAAAGTGGCAAGATTGTTTTCAGCGTACTTTACGCAGTCTTTCTTCAGATCAACACCATAAAAAAAAAGTTTTATGTTCCTCTTCTCAGAAAATTCAGAAAGTTGTTTGATGGAGTCACCGCCACCGAATCCTATATCTAAAATGGTGCGGACTGATTTTGTACTATTTAAAATAGTTGCCAATCCTTTTCGGGAAGCATTGTAACCACCCAGGTATTTATTTATTACATTCAGCTCGCGCAGATTCCGAAAAAGATCTTTTGTTTCAATTTCGTAATTATCAAGGTACTCTTTTTCATTTGATCTAAGACTGAACTGCATACGTTTCTGAAAAATGATTGAATTTGGCACTAACAGTTGTATCGATTGATGAGAGGCTGATCATTTCAATGTTCAGGCCCGGGCCAAAAGCACAGGAGAATATTTTTTTACTGTCTGTATGTCCGGCCTCTTTTATTTTGCTGAAAATATTCTTCAACACAAAAAGAATAGTCGGCGAAGACATATTTCCATAATTCCTTAACACCTCCATTGATTCTGAAACGTTTTCTTTAGTCAGGTTCAAACTCTCCTGAACCGCTTCTACGATCTTAGCACCTCCGGGATGAATGGCCCAATAATCTGTTTCCGTTTTAGTGTTACTTGAAAAATCACTTACAACAGCAAGAATGTTTTCTTTAATTGCTGTAACAACCTTTGCACTCAAATGCATTCTAAAAGCCGAAGAACCAATCTCCCAGGTCATCAGATCTGCGGTATCGGGAATGAAAGAAGTTCCCACTTTATCAATTTGCAAGACCACTTTATTCTCTGCAAGTTTATTTTTATCTCCGCAAACAATTGCTGCAGCAGCTCCATCTGCAAATAATAAATTAGCCACCACATCTTCATCCTTATCTGAGGGATAAAAGTGCAGAGAGCAAAGTTCGGCGCTAACAATGAGAATGCAGGCAGTTGGATCTGATTGTGCAATGTAATGTGCTTGTTTAAGCGCTTTCATGGCAGCGTAACAACCCAAAAAATTCACTGCCGACTTTTCTGTGTATTGAAGTCCGTACTTTTCCGCAATCAAAAATTCGAGGCCCGGAGTCATTAAACCGGTACAACTTACAGTAATGAGATGTGTGATCTCATTAGGTTTTACAGAAGATTCAGCAAATAATTTATCAATGGCTGCCGAGGTGAGCGGCATAATTTTTTTTCTGTACAAGTCCATTCTTTTTTCAATGGGCTGTTTGTAATTGCCCTCAGTAAATAATTCGTGTTCATTTCCTTTGTAGTCAGGAATGCAACTGTAACGGGTTTCTATCTTTGTTCTTTTGCTCAGAAAATTCAGTTTTTCAATAAAACGACTTGTTTCTCCTCCGGCAAAGGCTTCAGAATAAAAACGCGCAAGGTCTTCTTTCTCGATACGAAATTCAGGAACTGCGGTAGATATATTAAGAATGTATGACATGAGAAATTATTTTATGATAAGAATTAAAAAGTAGAGATTATTTAAAAGAGAAGACA
>JACMLS010000040.1 GCA_014379485.1 Bacteroidia bacterium
ATTAACTTTTCAGAATTGGGGGAAACGTTACGGGATTTTAGTTGAAGATGAAAAATTCATACTTAAAAAAACTGTAGACAAAGCTCTATATAGTTTAAAAGATAAGCGGCTTATGGTTCAAATAAAAGAAAAGGAAGAGGCGCTAAAAAAAGTGATGCCACATCAAGAAATTGAAGCACTTCTGCTTGAATTAAAGTACTTATATGTAGTAAGAGAACGGGTTAACAAATTGCAGGGAAGAACAATTATAAAATAACAAAAATTATTTTCTACATCATTCCAATCCTGCAATTTCCCAGATCACTGTAGACTTAATTTCCAACGAACGCGAAATAAGTGAGAACTGGGGAAAACGTTTCGGAATTTTAATTGAAGATGAAAAATTTATTCTTAAAAAATCTGTAGAACATGCGCTCTATAGTTTAAAAGACAAGCGCCTGATGATGCAGATAAAAGAAAAACAGGAAACACTGAAAAATGCAATGACCCAGCAGGAATTAGAAAACACCATGATCGAGTTAAAAATGCTTTATGTAATGAAAGCTCGAGTAAATAAATTGCTGGGGCGGACTATAGTGAAGTAAATTTCCAACTTTTTTAAAACACATAGAAACATAGAGCACATAGAAAAATTATACTATTGTGCTCTATGTTTTTATGTGTTTATTTTTTTTCATTAATTATTCTTCACCACCTTAAAAGTAACTCTGCTTCCTTTTTCATCTATCACTTTAATAAAATAAACTCCGCTTGCTAAATTTTCGAGTTTTATTTTGTTGGTGTTAAATGAAATTCCATGCGCTTGGCCAAGCAGGTCAAATACCTCTGCGCTTTTTACGTTTTGGGTAAAGAAAATTTCTCCGGCTGTTGGGTTAGGGTAACAACGCAATGTATTTTCTTTTTTTGGAAGTGTTGTTGCTGTTGTTAAGTCCATTGTGTTTAATGCTGTGTTTGTTACAATGGGTGGATTATAATCAAAATAAATATAACCGGTGTTTTTTATTTCATCTAAGGGTGAAAGGCCCGATTGTAAGCTGATTTTGTAGGTAACGTAGCCCATACTGTTCAGCATATCAGTTCCGCTATCAGGTAACATAATATTCAGGAAACTGAATTGGGCAACATCAGCAGCAATAAAATCTAATTGCATTGGATGGCTGGTAGAAACTATTTGCATGGTAGAAATATCGAGATTGGAACTGATGGTGTCTTTTATTCTTACGTTTACAGCAGGAGCATTTCCGGTGTTTTGAAAATGTATTGTGTAATAAAGTTCTGATGTTGTTGGAGGAATAAAGCCCGGTGTACCAATTCCCGGAGGATTTACTTCTTTGTAATTCGGATCGTATGCAGCAGAAACAACAAAACATCTTGCGTACACATTGTTATTCAAATTAGCGTCGTTAAGTGCGTTTACAATTAACTGAATGCACAGCGTGTCTCCCATTACAGCAGTTGTACAAACCTGCGCGTGTGCTATAAGTGAGTTGTAGAGGTAAGGCGATGGATTATAAACGTCTGCAACATTCCAGGTAACAGTATCACCGGACGCTAACACCTGAACACTGTCTGGTTGTATTGACAAAGTAGTATCTGCAACATATTTTACGCAGGGAGGAAAAACAAGCTGAATGGTTCCGGGCGTTGGAGGACCCTGGCAATACGTGTTGTTAAGGTAAGCGTGCGTAAGCAGCGAAACACTTTGGCCGGGCCACCAGAATCCTAAAGGAGAAATGGAGCCTGCAATAATATCTGATGCAGGGGTACAATCAACTGCAAAATTTTCTGTTGTCAGTGTGTTTGTAACGAGTGTTGTGTTGTGCGGTAAACTGTTTGCGCAGCTTACATTATAACCGTTCTGTAAATTTCCTAAACCAACCGTATAAGTTCCGGCGGGTGCAGCTGTAAAATAATAATTACCCATGTTATCTGAAAAGGCCATATTGGTAGTACCGCCTTGCGTTAATTTTACAGGCATGTTGCTTAAAGGCATCTCACCGTTATTAAAAGTGCAATTAGTATTTACATCGTAAAAAATATTTCCGGTTAAAGCAGTGCTGAAATTACAAGGCAGGCTTTTTACAAAATATCCTTTTCCTATTCCAAACCATCCTTCCATAATTGAACCAATGAAAGGTAAATTTGTTGCGGGGTTCATTACTATTTTTGTGTTGAGTACTTTTCCGTTGTGAATGTATTGTCTTCCTGCAGCGATCCATGAATTATTAAAAAAACGTTTTACAGTTCCTGGATAATAATTCAGATACTGTTCCATATAATACACAAAAACATTTCCACCATTATCTACCGCAATATCACAGTCGCCTGCATAACCTGCTGTGAGTGGCGTGCCTAATACAGACCAGCTTGTACCATTGAATTTCTGAACGCTTACTCTGTAAGAATTTCCCTGGTCTGAATAAGCAACGTATAAATTATTTGCCGCATCAATTGCAAAACCCTGGCTAAAAACCTGCCCGGTTGAAAGCGCACCTGCACCAACTGTTACCCATGTGCTTCCGTTAAATTTCTTCACTATGTTTTTGCCGCTTAAACTCATGTCTGCATAACAAACATACGGCGTGCCTGCATTATCAAATTTTATACGCGTTGCACTTACTAATCCCAATGTAAAACCTGCAGCACCTTCGTTGATCCAGTTACCGCCGCTGTATTTCATTACAGTACCTTTGTAACTTAAAGATGCGTCGCAAAAAAAGATGTACGGTTCATTTGTAACAGGATTTATTGCCAGTGTAGTATAAGCGCCAACACCTGCCACATTAATTGCCGCAGGGCCAACATACACCCAGGCAGAACCGTTGTACTTCATAACAGCGGGCGAAGTTCCGTTTTCGCGGAAAGAAACATAAGGTGTTCCGGTATTATCAAATTCTATTGAATTGAATTCTGTTGTACTGGTAGAAAAACCCGGAGCGCCAACATACACCCAATTTATTCCGTTAAACATTTTTACGCTTGCACGGTTACCGTTTACAGAATCTGTGTAAGAAACATAAGGAACGCCTGCGCTATTAATATTAAATGTTGCAGTATAACCACCTGTGTTAAACGAAACATTATCTGTAATACTAGTTTCATTTGTATTTACAAAAGAAGTTCCGTTGTATGTAATTACACCGTAATCTCTGTAACCGAACAAAGGTTGTGCGTTGTTTTGGGTGTACACCATATAAGGTGCTCCTGTAACAGGACTAACGCTTAAACCATTAAAGCGCGCCCACTGACTTGGAATACTAACTGTATTAGGAACCGACATGTTTCCCAACACAGACCACGATGAGCCGTTGTACTTTGCAAGTTGTCCGGTTTGTACTCCACCGTTAAGATTCCAATAAGCAAGGTATGCGTTGTTGCTCAGATCAAATTTCAGTTTAATATAAATTGCATTGTTGGTAGAAATATTCGGAAGGCCCAGATAATTCCACGATGTTCCGTTATAGAACATAACGTTTGCCTGCCCTGCCGGATTACCTGAAAATGCAACGTGCGGAACATTTGCATTGTTAAGAGAAAGCGTAAGTCCGCCACCTGGCGTTGCTGCAAGATTGCCAAGTATATTCCATGCTGTTCCGTTAAATTGTTGTACGTTCATTTGGCTTGTAGTTACTGCAACGTATGACACCACTGGCATTCCGGTTCCAATTTCAATTTCCGGATAATACACTTTGTCACCAGAAAAATTTACTGCACCTACTCCATTCCACGAAGTTCCGTTGAAATACTGAACAGAAATATTATTTACCGTGTCTGCATAAACTACATATGGAAGATTATTACTTCCATTTACAGCAATGTCAAGATCAGAAATGCCTATCGGAGAAAATCCGGCGCTGCCAATACCCACCCAGTTAAATCCGTTAAAATATTTTACCGTTATTTTTTTTCCATTGGCAAAATCCTGATAAGCAACATACACCCTGTTTAAATTGTCGCTGGCAATTTTTATGTAATCTGCTTTTCCGCCAGAAATTCCGGGCTGCCCAAGAACAGTCCAGTAACCATTCACAAATCTTTTTACTGTCACTTTTCCCTGGTTGTCACCGTCAGAAAAAGCAATGTATTGTGTTCCGTTGTTGTCGCTGGTTATTGCGGGCGTCCAGGTAGCGCTGCTGTCTGTTATAAAAAACAGGTCGTCATCCAATCCTACCGTTTCCCAATCACATTGAGAAAACGAGAAATTTGAGAATAAAGAAATACAGCAAATGAGAAGTAAACGAGAAATTGATTTCATAAAAAGGAGGTTTATACAAAGATAAAAAAATCAAATTGCTGTGCAAAACAGAGGGGTGTACGGCAAAACTCCGAATTGTTTTATCTCGCTAAGGCGCAAAGTCGCTAAGAAGAAATGGCTGCAAGTGCTATTCCAGAAAAAATCAGTAACGTATCTGCCCGGACAATTTATCGGTGTGAGTAAAGGATATTTGTTGTTCACCCAATAATGGAATAATTGGATAATGAGTTGCAAAAACTGTGCGAAAATTTCGCTTCAATGTACTCAATAGCCAACACCCTGCTATTCTATTGTACTACGAAAAAACAATATCCTTTTCTTATCTTCGTTCTACTGTAAATTTGTTATTCCTTATGACAAAAAACCTGTGTCTCTTTTTATTTTCCTTTTTTCTCCTTACGGGAAAAGCGCAGATCTTTTCTCAAAGTACGGTTGTTGCAAATCTCACCTACCCTGTTGCATTTACTATAAGTCCTGTTGACGGGCGTTTTTTTGTTACACTTAAAGGGCACGATGCAAGCATTTCCAATTGCGACAGCAGCAAAATAAAATTGTTTGATGCGCAGGGAAATTTTCTGAACACTTTTTTTTCCTTGAGCGGCGATTCTAATTTCTGTTATGGCGAAACGGGAATTTTGGGAATCTGTTTGGATGATGATTTTACAACTAATCATTACGTATATTTTTATTATAATCACGGTTACGCGGGTGATACTGCAATTAGAATTATTCGCTTAACTGATTTTAATAATGTGGGAATAAACCCAACAATTATTTTAGACATTCCCACTTCATTTACAAGCGGAATTCATGTTGGAGGAAATGTACGTTGTTCTTCTTTCTTTCCAGGAAAGATTTTTGTGGGCATCGGAGAGTTAAACAATACTGCCAACGCACAGGATCTTTCTAAACCTTACGGAAAAATTTTACGCATCAACACTAACGGCACAATTCCAACAGACAATCCGTTTTACGATGATGGAAATCCGTTAACAGGAAATGATGACAGGATCTGGACTTACGGGCATCGTAATCCGTTTGATTTTTGCATCAGTAAATTAAACGGAAACATTTACAGCTCAGAGAACGGATGGAATACCTGGGACGAGTTGAATTTAATTGTTGCGGGTAAAAATTACGGATGGCCCGTTTGCGAAGGCGCTTATCAATGGAGTTCAAATTCAATTCCCTGCGCAACAACGGGGCTTACAGACCCGCTCAGTATGTGGCAGGCTCCATTACCCGCTATTACAGGAGTAGAATTTTATACCGGCACAAATATGCCAACTCTCACCAATCATTTACTAGTGGCCGATAATGATTACGGAAATTTATACGATTGCACAATGGGCAACGCTCCTTTTTATGACACCGTCATTCAGCGCACACTACTTGCAGATCTTACAACACTGGGCGGATTGACCACTGTGATGCAAAGCCCTGTTGACAGTTGTATTTATGCAATGAACGGGGGCTTTGTACCCAACGGAAAGATCTATCGACTTTGTGCTCCTGCAATAGGCTTTAATGAAAATAATTTTTCTGACCTCTCTTTTGAAGTTTTTCCTAATCCCGCAAAAGAAATTGTAAAGATAATTTCTGAAGTTCCGGTTTCAATTTCCGTTTATGATCTGAGCGGAAGAATTGTGCAGAGTGATCTCAATAAAAACAACAACCATACAATTAATTTAAGCGAAATTAAAAGCGGGATTTATTTTGTGAAGGTTGTGAATGAGCAGAGAAATTATGCTGTAAAAAAATTGATTGTAGAATAAAAATCGCGCCGTTAATCCCTCTCGTTCGTCTTCTTCGAAGACTCTCTTTCTCCCTTTTCAAGGGCTAATCTCCGTACACAATTTTTCGCATCAAATTAACAGGTTGTTGTTGAATAAAACTCTTCTATAAGTCCTTAGCCTTTACAGTTTTAAACGTGC
>JACMLS010000393.1 GCA_014379485.1 Bacteroidia bacterium
CAGCAAAACTCGCAATGGCATCTTTAAAAATATTAAAAGAAGAAAAATTAGCCGAAAATTCAGAGCGCCTTGGTAAATTACTCAGAGCAGAATTGCGAAAAATAAAAGCACCCATGCTGCGTCTTGTACGCGGAAAAGGTTTATTCAATGCTATTGAAGTAAATCCTGTAAACGGAAAAGATGCCTGGGATCTTTGTTTGAAAATGGCTGAGAACGGCTTACTTGCAAAACCAACCCACGGAGATAAAATTCGTTTTGCACCGCCATTGGTGATTACTGAAGAACAGATTATGGAATGCGTGGCTATTATTAAAAAATCGTTGGAGAGTTTTTAGTTTTAGTTTTCTTTTTGCATGAAAAACCTATTGTAAAACGGTAGGTTTTTTTGTTTTTTACACTGAAATAATTGATAAAATGCCTTCAAAAAAAGACATAAAATTTGCTGTCATAATGAGCGTGGCCACCACTTTTATTGTAACGCTTGTTCTTGTTGGTATCAATGTTGGTTTTACAGAAGCGTTTTTATTTTCGTGGCTAAAAAACTGGAGCATTGCGGCTTTTATTGTCTGCCTTTCTATTTTGTTCATTGCACCCCTTATCAGAAAAATGACTCACAAAGAGTAATTTTTTTAATTTCTTACCAAATCATTTTTGCAAATAATTTTCGCTTTATCTTTAATAAAGTAAAAAATTATATATGAGGTCAGTATTTGTATTCTTGTTTTTTAGTCTGTGTTTTTTTCTGTCTTCGCAACCGGCAGTTTTAATGGTTAAACATATAGGAGACTACCCCAATGATAAATTTGGTTTTGAAGATGAGAACGCAAAAGAAATTATTCCCTGCATTTATTCTTTTGCAGAAGAATTCAAAGGAAATTTTGCTATTGTTACAAAGGGAAAAAAGAAAGGTTTTGTTGATCAGAACGGAAAAGAATTTTTTATCGGTAAGTATTCTGAAGTTTGGAATGTTTCGGGTCTTTCATACTATGCCTTGGTAAAGAGAGGCAAAGAATTTGGATTTCTTGATTATGCACTTAAAGAAATTGAACCTACATTTTATGAGTATTCAAATGAGTTTGACCTGCAACTTGATGGTGCCTGTTATCTTGATTCAGGCTCATGTGTTTGTGTTGGAAAAAACGGAAAATTCGGAGTAGTGCATAGTGCCACAAATAAAATGATAATTCCACTGAAATACGAACGTACAATTTCTATAAGTGGCTGGAACGAAAAAGTGTACGGTTTAAAAGAAAATGGAAAATATAAAATTACAGATTCAACAGGTAAAGCTCTTAACGATCAGTGGTATGATGATTATCTTAGTGTATGGGATAATTTTTATATCATGAAAAAAGGAAATGCCTGGGTGTTTGTAAACGCAACAGATTTTTCTGAAAAAAAATCTATCAGGAATGAAGTTTTGAAAAGTGAGACGAATAAAATTACCGTTCAGCGTTTCTGGAGCAAAGACAAATGGGGTTATATAGATGCAGACGGAAATCAGCTTACAAAATTTATATATGACAGGGCAGAAGATTTTTACGGAAGGTATGCTGTTGTGAGACTGAAAGGAAAATGCGGTTTAATTAATTTAAAAGGAGATTTTGTAATAAAACCAATGTATGAAGAGCTCGATAATTTTTACAGCACAAAAGGACAAAGCTGGTCGCGCTTTAAACAAAAAGGATTGTACGGTTACATTGATACAACCGGAACAATTAAAGTAAAACCTGAGTGGGACGAGCTGAGTTTTTCTTTTTGCGATGGGGTAGGGGACGCAACAAAAAACGCCAAGGTATGTTTAATGGATTCTACCGGAAAGATAATTCTGCCACTTGAGTTTACAGACATTGTTTGTTATTGTTTTGATACGCATAAAGCAATTCAGAAAAACATAAACGGAAAATTGCTTTGGGGTTATTGCGACAATAAAGGAAAAATTCTGATTGAGCCGCAATACGAAGAAGAAAACGCATTTGGTTCTTCAAAACTTGCTTTCGTAAAAAAAGACGGCAAGTTTGGTTGTATAGACAAAACAGGAAAAGTAATTGTACCTTTTGAGTATGA
>JACMLS010000394.1 GCA_014379485.1 Bacteroidia bacterium
ATTGCGTTATATTGAGTTCGATTTTAATAATTGGGGAATTAATTATGTGCCTATTTATGATTACGATATTTGCCTGTTAACCGGAGGAGGAAACGGAGATTACACTTTGTTTAATCCCGCAGGAGGCTCTGCAGTTTATTATGGAAATTCAGCATGTGTGGTTCCTTTGATCGTTTTACCACTTGAGTTAATTGAATTTACAGCAAACTATACGGAAGAAAGAATTAATATAACCTGGAAAACCGCAAACGAAAAAAATATTGAAAAGATAACGCTGCAGAAAAGTTACGATGCGTTTTCTTTTTTTGATCTCTCCGACTATTTTCCATCACCAACTGAATCAGAACACAATTACGCATACGCAGACGCTGATCAAAGCAGGCAGAATATGTATTACCGTTTAAAAATTTCAGAGAGTTCCGGCCAAAACAACTATTCATCAGTACTGTTTGCCGGCGCTGTCAAAAAAAGTGAAACACAGATTTATTTTTCTGAAAACAATTTATTTGTTAATTGCCATGAGCCGGAAAAAAACAAATCTCTTTTAAAAATTACCGACCTGGCCGGAAAATGTGTGTTTCAGAAACAACTTACTGCTCAGAATGAAAAAATCAGTCTATCTGAACTGGGAATCTGCCCGGGCTTGTATATTGCTTCGCTCGAAAACACGCAATCGGTAATAAAAAGTTCTAAAATAATCATACGATAAAAACAAAACAGAATTGCAACAACCTAAGGAGACAAACAACAAAGTAACTTTTATCTATAAAACCAAAAGATGGTCAAATACACAGTACTTAATCGTTTTAGTTGGCAAAAATAAAGGCTGTGTTGTTGGTTCCTGCATTATTCCTCAGAACAAAACAGTAGCAAAAGAGTTTTTAAATTCTGAAACGGTAAAAAGGGAGGAGTTTGTACCTGCCAATTTTAGCCCTTGGGTAAAGAGATCTGGTTATTTAACGCTAAATGAAGATAGAGCTGACATTAAGTTAATGCGCTTAAAATGGTTATATCTTGTTAATAAAAATAAGTCGGATAAAAGTGCTTTTTCATCTAAATAAAAATGGAAAAAAACCGGATTATCTTAAATTTGTAATGCTGAAAAGAGAATGAAAACCATCCTATACAAACTATCACGTTTAAAGGTGACCGAAGTGGTACATATTCAAAAGATTACGTTTTGGGTAACATTAGTTTTTTTCACTTTTTTTACCGTAATTTTGTTATTCAAATTTTAATTGCCCCCTAATGCCAAAGTTTGTTCTCAAGTGTTTTTTTTCTATTGTTTTTTGTTTCCTTTATTTGGGAGGGGCTGCCCAGTATTTTACAAACAACCGTAATGGCTGGAAAAAACAAAGAGAAGAAATAATATGGGGTATTGGAGCAGCAAATTTTTTAGGTGACCTTGGCGGAAGGAATGCGATTGGTACTGACTATAGCCCTATAGATCTTGAACTTGTTTTAACACGCCCCTCTGCAATGGTCGGGTACCGTTACAGACTTTCCAAAAAATTATCTTTGAAAACAGAAGTGAGTTTTTTAAGGGTATGGGGTAATGATAAATTAACCACAGAACCTTTCAGAAGCAACCGTAATTTAAATTTCAGATCAAACATTTTTGAAGGCAGTGTCAATTTTGAATACGCTTTTTTCCGCGAAAGAAAAGGAAACAAATACCACATTAAGCACACTTTTAAAAGAAGACAAAAAGCTTACTCAACTTACTTTTATCTTTTTGCCGGTGTCGGAGGCTTTTGGTTCAATCCTAAAACAAAATATAACAATTCATGGGTTGCTTTGAAGCCTTTTGCCACAGAGGGTCATAATTACAGCAGAATCAGTTTGGCCATTCCTATGGGAATTGGATATAAGGTTACACTTAACCAGCAGTGGGCTCTTGGGTTTGAATTCAGTTTCAGAAAAA
>JACMLS010000395.1 GCA_014379485.1 Bacteroidia bacterium
CCTTTTTATGGTTCAGACGGTTCTGCCGCTTTAAGAGCAGGTAATGATTTTAAAGTTGCGCTCATAGGCCCCGGAGTTGCAGCATCGCACGGAATAGAACGCACCCACAAAAAAGGAATTGAAGCCACAATAGATCTTTGTATGGCTTACATAGAGAAACATTGTTTTTAAGTGGCAAATGAAAGAAACAAAAGAAAAATTCTTAAAAGATTCTTCAGCAAAATCAAAAGACCTTGAGCACAAATCAAGACTGCAGCATGCTTTTGATAATTATCATAACAAACAAAAAAAATCTTTATTACAATTCTCAGACCTGCAACTTGCAAAAGAACGCGCAGGCGGTATCAGACAAAAATCTATAGAGAATTTAGAAAAATATTTAATTGAGTTTGAAAGTAATTTTATTAAGAACGGAGGCAAACTCATTTGGGCAAGAGATGCAGAAGAAGCTTTAATTGAAATTGATAAAATAATTCAGAAACACGCTCCCGAATTTATCATCAAATCAAAATCAATGGCCACAGAAGAAATTGGCCTTAATGAATTTCTTGCAGAAAAAAAAATTGACGCTATTGAAACCGACCTGGGCGAATTTGTTCAGCAATTAGCCGGAGAAGCTCCCTACCATATTGTAACGCCTTGTCTTCAAAAGACAAAAGAAGAAATAAAATTGTTGTTTGAACCCATTCGCAAAAAAAACGGAGAAACAGCTGACACAGAAAATAATTCTGCCGAAGAACTGACAAACACCGCAAGGAAATATTTGCGCAGATATTTACAAACTGCTAAAATAGGAATTACCGGCGCCAATTTTTTACTGGCAGATTGCGGCGCCATTGCCATTACAGAAAATGAAGGCAATGCATTTTTTTGCGCTTCTGCAACAGAAACACATATTGCTGTTGTTGGAATAGAAAAAATTATTCCTTCAATAAACGATCTTGAACTGTTGTGGCCTTTGCTTGCCACGTTTGGAACAGGACAAAAGATCACCACTTACAATCACATCATCTCAGGTCCGAGGCAAGCAGATGAAACAGAAGGCCCAAAAGAATTTTACCTTGTTTTAATTGATAACGGAAGATCTGAACTGCTTGAAAAAACAGAGCAAAGAAGAGCATTGGCCTGCATTCGTTGCGGCGCCTGTTACAACGTGTGCCCCGTTTACAAAAACATAGGCGGCCATGTGTACAATCATGTTTACGGAGGGCCAATAGGAAAAGTGATCACACCTCATCTGGCCAAAGACAAAAATTTTTCTCACTTAAGCCAGGCCAGCAGTTTGTGCGGTGCTTGTACAGAAATCTGCCCCGTTGGTATTGATCTGCACAAATTAATTTTATTTAACCGCCGCGACGAAGTAACAGAAAATAAAATTTCGACCCCAATTGCTATCGGGGCAGAAAAATTAATATGGCTTGCCTGGAAAACCGCCATGCTTAAAAGAAGCAATATGGATAAAGGAGGCGCAAAGGCAAAAAATATTTTACTGAAACTGCTGTTTAAAAAACTGTGGGGCAAAGAAAGAGAATTACCAAAAGTTGCCGAAAAAAGTTTTAACCAACTGATGCGCGAACAAAGAAACATTTCCTGATTTTTTTTGAAACACATAGAAACATAGAGCGTATAGAAAAAACAAAATATGTGTTCTCTGTTTCTATGTGTTTGAGAAGAAGGAACCC
>JACMLS010000396.1 GCA_014379485.1 Bacteroidia bacterium
AAAAAATATTTAAACCAAAAAAAATGTCCGAAAAAATTTTCGGACATTTTTTTTATTGTCATACTGAGCCCGTCGAAGTATGACAATATTTATTTCTTCTCTTCCTTAAAATCTATTGAAGCAGAGTTTACGCAATACCTTGTTCCGGTTTTTGTTGGACCATCATCAAACACGTGGCCTAAATGTCCTCCGCACTGTCCGCACATAATTTCTACGCGTTTCATTCCAAAAGACACATCGGTTTTTGTTTTTATTCTGCCTTTTTCAATTTCATCGTCAAAAGCAGGCCAGCCGCAATGCGAATCGAATTTGCTGCCGCTTGAGAACAGTTCGTAGCCGCAGGCCGCGCAGGTGTATTTACCTTTTTCAAAATGCATATTGTATTTTCCTGTTCCCGGACTTTCAGTTCCTTTTTGTCTTAAGATTGCGTATTGCTCAGGAGTCAGAATTTTTTTCCACTCCTCTTCTGTTTTGTTCCATTTTGCAGTATCCATAACGCTTAATTTTTTTTGTTCGGTTTGTTTTGTTGAATCGCTTGTTTGTTTTTGATTTGTAGCTGTTTGATTGTTCTGGCAGGAAACTGTCATTCCTATAAGTAGAATAAAAGCTGAGAATTGAAATTTGGTTTTCATTTTTATTGAGTTGGTTTCATATTAATAGTCGCATCAAAAAGAGTTTACTTACAGCAAAGATCGTTAAAGGAAGTTAATTCAGGAAAAAAAGGAGATAGGGAATAGGAATTAGGAGATAGGGTCACTATTTCATATACTGAGCAGCAGCATCGCCATATTGTCTAACGCCATCCTTAAACACAGTTATAAAAGCGTCGCTGATTCCAAGGCCTAAAGATTCGTTCAGTAGTTTTTTTGCATTTGCAAAATCTCCGAAACTTCCTACCGTATAAATGAACAGGCCTTTAGAGTTGTTGTAGTTTCTGATTGGCCAGGTTTTAATATTCATCCATTTTCTTGAAACGGTAGATGGAACCTGTTTGCTGTATGCTCCGATCTGAATTTTATATACAACACCTTCGTTAGTCAGTTTAACACCGTTTTCAGGTGTCGGAACCGGATCTGAAGAAACTCCGTTAGAGAACCCGCCATTACCGTTATTGGTTGGAGTAACGATGTTGTTTGTTGGTGTTACACTATTGTTTTCAGGTGTTACAATAGCGTTGGTAGTTCCTGCGTTACTTCCGTCAAAACGAATTGGATTTTCAGGAAGGAACTGAACACCGCCTGCTGCTTGTTTCTGATTAGCTTCGGTAAAAGTGATTCGTTTTCCATTATAATAAACAGTAACAAATGCATCTTTAATTCCAATAGCGTTTACTTTTTGTTTGTCTGCTTTTACTTTATCTAAATTATTGTAAACACCCGCAGCATAGCGGTAATTTCCTGAAGGAATTAATTCCTGGTAAATAGGCGCAAGATTTTTTACTTGTGATGGAGAAACTGAATTTCCGTAAACACCAATCTGCACTGAGTAAAACATTCCGTTCATTTGCGCAACATCAGTAGAGGCAACAGCAGTTTTCACTTCGCTGTTCTGTGGAATAATAACATTTCCGTCAGGAGTATTGTTGTTTGGATTAATTCCCAGCGTAGCATTATTATCTGCAATGGCAGTAGTTCCCATTTCAGTCATCGCTTCTGCAAGAGTAATGCGTTTTCCGTTTTTGTAAACTGCAACAAATGCATCTTTAAAACCAAGTTTGCGCACATCGTTTTTAGCAGCGTTTGCTTCGTTGAATTTTTCGAACATACCAGCCTGGTAACGAATGTAGCCTGAAGGTGCAGTAGTTCCCATAATCGGAGTAAGGCCTTTGAAAACATTATTTTCAAGTGGTGTTTTAAATGCAGCAACCTGAACTGTAAAAACTACTCCGTCAGGCCATCTCTGGTCAATCGGAATCGGATTTGCAGTTGAATAAGCGTTTCCATCTTTTACTTTTAATCCGTTAGATGCAACCGGAGTAACAACAGGGTTTATTACCGGATCGATGGCTTTAATTTTCGGAGTACTGTCTTTCACATCATTTTTTACTGGCTGAATTACAATTGCATTGTCAGCTTTGATTTTTGCAATTTTATCAGTGTTAGAAGCAATTTGCTGCTTCATGTCATTTTTCTTTGCAAGAAGTTCTGCCAGTACATTGTTGATCTTTGTTTTCTCTGCTGCTGTTTTAGCTTTTGCAAGGTTTTTCTTCTGTTCGGCAATTTCTTTGTCTACATCGGCAGAATAATTTTTTAATTCGGTGTTCTGAGTATTCAGATTCTGCTCATTGGGTTCCTGATTTTTAAAAGTCTCTATTGCTTTATCGTGCTGCTCTGCATTTGTTTTAAATGCCGGAGTATTTGCTGCATACTTAGCTGTAACAACAGGCGTGTTGGCCGAATCTGGTTGTTGAATAACAGGAGTTGTTGCTGTTTTAGCGTTTGCAACTGTCTGAATATTCTCACGTGTTTTCTGATCAAGAGAAGCAGTGTAATCATCTGCTCCTGCTTTCTGTTCTTTCAAATAACCCTCTGTATTAGAGGCAAGTTCATTGAGCGAATCTGCTTCGAATTTAGATTTTAAAGCGAGATGTTCTATTTCAATTGCCTTTGCTTTCAGATCATTTTTCTCTTTGCCATCGGGCATCCCATCTGCTTTTATCCGGTAGTCGTTAGAGAGTTTCATGTTTGCAGTAGCATCATCCATTAATTTCTGCGCACGTGTTTTATCTCTCTTAATATTATCTTCTGCCTTTGTAATTTTAGACTGGTATTCCTGATATTTTT
Organism: Bacteroidia bacterium; assembly: GCA_014379485.1. Taxonomy (GTDB): domain Bacteria; phylum Bacteroidota; class Bacteroidia; order B-17B0; family Aurantibacillaceae; genus AM-1111. The sequence goes on from JACMLS010000396.1 coordinate 2,784, forward strand.
TATACTCAGGAGATTTTTTAATCTCTTCTACTTTTTCAGGAGATAAATTTCCAATTCCACCTGTTTTTGCAGAATTTTTAGAAGTGTCTCCCGGAGTGTTTTTTACGATCTGCTCATTTTTTATTTTAGCTGCATTCAAACTATCGGCAAGCTGATTTTTAGCGATCTGCTCGTTTTTTATTTTAATACTATCTGCAACCAATTCATTCTGTGTCTTTGCGGTATTGGTTTTCTTAACAGTATCGTTATATACAATTGGATCGCCGCCTTCGTATTTTATTTTTGCAGAGTTTACAAGAATAATTGCGTCTTCCTGTTTTTTAATTGCTTCTGCTAACAATTCATTTTTCTTAACCGGATCCTTTTCTGTTTTTGCTTTTGCAATTTCAACATCGGCTTGTTTTACAAGATCAGCTGCCTGTTTTTTCCATTTGGCGGCTTCTTCATCTTTTTTATTGTCTGAGGTATTCTGAGATTTTCCAACCTGTACCTGAAGCGCTGCCAACTCAGTTTTGTTTGCCTGTGCAAGCTCTACCATTGCTTCATTCTTTATTTTATCATTCTCCTCAATTGCTTTTTTGATCTGCTCAGGAGTCATTGCGTTTTTCTTTCCACTGGCTACATAATCAGGATTGTATTTTTTATAAATTTCAATTGCCTGGTTTTGTTTGATCAGTGCTTCTCTGTCAGCTTCACTGGCATTTGTAAGTCCACCAAGTTTTGGTCCATCATCCGTTTCTTTCTGGGCAGACTTACGCATTCCTTCTGCTTTTAAAACGAGCTTTTTTGCTTCCTCTTCTAAAATTTTAGCTTGCTTAAGTTCCGGACCTGATTTGTCTCCGGTTTTTTCCTTCAATTCTGTAAGTGTTACACTATTCTCTTCTAATTTTTTATCGTGTAAGTCTATTTCGGTTTTGGTTGCTTCCAATCTTGCTTCTACTGCTTTTTGCTCCAGCACAACCGCTTCTTTTATCAGATCATCTTTTTCTTTACCGGTTTTTCCTTTCGCCTCTGTACGTTTTGCTCTTGCCTGTCCCTGCAAATCATCTGCCAGTGTATTCTTCTTATCAATCTCTGCCTGCACAACTTCATTAGCAGGTCCTTTACTTGTGTCAGTTCCGTTTATTTTTTTGCTTAAAATCAGGTTTGCTTTGCTTGCTTCGTCAAATTTCTCTATTGCTTTTTTCTTCTGATCATTTGCTTTCTGGTCAGTAAATTTCACTGCAAAAAGATCTGAGTCTTTTTTTGTTCTATTAATATCTTCTTTTACAATTT
>JACMLS010000397.1 GCA_014379485.1 Bacteroidia bacterium
ATTACCAGATCTCATTTACCGCTGCAGCAATAAATGCAGCGAGATCAGAAGGGTCAACAGATAATTTACCAAAAGAACCCTACACACCACAGATCTCTGAACTCTCTTTAAATTATACTGCAACTGTTTCAATAAACCTTATCAGTAACGCAGCTACAAACAATGTTACAGCGTTTACAAACAGGGCAGATCAGTTTTTTCACGTACAACCTTTTGGTGTTGCAGAGGTGCATCCGTTTATTGTTAAAGCAGCGCCCTTCATTACTTTGTTTCCAACGTTTAATGACGAAGGTAGCTTGTACATTGGCGTAAAAGATCTTTCAGTACCGCGCAATCTTTCCGTTTTATTTAAAGTGGCAGAAGGCAGTGCAGATCCTGATCTTCCTAAACAAACGGTTGACTGGAGTTTTTTGGTGAATAACGAATGGGTTACTTTTCCAAAAGGAAATGTGATCAACGATTTTACCAATGGCCTTATCACTTCAGGCATCATCACATTTACTGTTCCAAGAACGGCAACAAACAACAATACAATTCTTACAACAGGTTATAACTGGATCAGGGCATCTGTTACAACAAACGCGCGCGCCATTTGCGATATGATAGACATTCGCACACAGGCAGTAAATGCGGTTTTTGCTGATAACGGAAACGATCCGGAACACCTTGCAGTAAGTCTTCCGGCCAATACAATTAAGGGCCTTGTAAATTCAGAATCAGATATTGCAAAAGTGTTGCAACCTTATTCTTCATTTGGGGGAAGAAAAAAAGAGAGCAGCGAGGCATATTCTGTGCGCGTAAGCGAACGCCTGCGCCACAAGAACCGCGCTATCATGATCTGGGATTATGAGAGAATTGTACTCGAAGATTTTCCGGAAATATATAAAGTAAAATGTCTGAACCATACACGTTATGTTTCTGTAAACGATATAAAAGAAATTTCTCCGGGTCATGTTTCTTTGGTTATAGTTTCTAACCTGCAGAATAAAAATGCAGTAAACCCGCTTAAACCAAAAACAAGTCTTTACACACTTACAAAGATTCATGACCTTGTAAAAAAGCTGAATCCACCGGCCGCAGAACTGTTTGTTAAGAATCCTATTTACGAAGAGATCGTTGTTCATTTCAACGTGCGTTTTCTTCCCGGCTTCGATCCTGGTTTTTATCAGAACCAGCTCAACACAGATATTATTGCGTTTCTCGCGCCATGGGCTTACGGATCAACAAATATTACTTTTGGTTTAAGCATACACGCTTCTGTTATTATCAATTTTATTGAAGAACGTGAGTACGTAGATTTTCTGGCCTGTTTTCAGATGGACCAGGTTACCACTACCAACGGCACACTCAAAAATATTGAAGAGGCAATACCTACCACCTCTGCTTCTATTCTAACCTCTGCAGTAGGGCACTTTATTAATGTGCTTGAAACAGATGATTGTGAGTGCGATGATAATGAAGTTAAACATATTGAATTCGGAACAGAAGATTGTCCGTGCGATGTGGAAGAAGAAAAGAAACCATTTGTATTTGGAATAGGAACAATGGTAGTAGCAGATAATTTTATTGTAGGTAACGGCCTTCCTATTAATAACGACGGAATAGGCTCAATGGATGTAGGTAATGATTTTGAAGTTCACTAAAAAAATAATTGTACAATGGCAATAGAATCAAGGGACACTTTAAAAACTTATTTTGAAACCGGTGACGTTCCCACACAACAGCAGTTTTATAACTTCATTGAGTCTGCATTCAGTATGCTCGATGATGGTATTTTTAAATACGAACCTGTAGCCGGAACAAAACGTTTCGGAATAGGAGTAAACCAACCTGCGTATCCGCTTGGTATAAAAGCACAGGAAAACACAGAAAACTATATCAGCTTTCATGATGAAAGTGTTGACAATGTTCATCTATGGTCAATCAACAGAAATCCGGGAGCAAATGCTTTTGTAGGATTTAATATTGCGCAGGTAACTTTACTTGGCAGTTTAAGCCGCATGTTTATTTCTGAAGAAACCGGTTATGTTGGTTTAGGTACAACACAACCAAAAGAAAAACTGCATCTTGAGGAATCAACAACAGCCGGTATAACCGGAATAAAAGTGTTGAATACTGCCACCTCAAACAGCCAGGGTTGGAAAGTAGGTCATCTTGAAGAAGCCGCAACACCTGAGCGCGACGGTGCTTTTTCTTTTATAGAAATTGGTCCTGTTACAGAAGATGAAAGAATGATCATACGCACCGACGGAAACGTTGGTATCAATGAATCAATTCCCGATACTAAATTGCACGTAAGCCGTCCCATAGGAGAATCCGGGGCAGCTTTAGATCTTATTGAAGGAACAGGAATTTTTGTGGTTGGACCTATTGATACAAAAAACATTGTTCAGGATTACCGCGGTATACAGGCAAGACAAGGTAATTATATTGGAGATGTGCTGAACATTACTGTTGACGAACTTAACCTGCAGCGCATGGGTGGAAACATTCTTATTCATGGCGACAGTACAATTGCGTTAACACAAAAAGCAATTATTACCACCGATGCTAAATTAGGCTTAGGTACAATTACCCCTGCAGAACGTATTGATATTGATGGAGCAATTAAAATAGGAACCACTGTAACAAGCAACGAAGGAACCATAAGATTTACCGGCTCTGCATTTGAGGGAAGAGTAGGTGGTAGCTGGTTGCCATTTACCGGAACAGGTCCATGGCTTGCAGGCACCGGCGAAGGTATTTATTATGACGCAGCAACTGCACCACGTGTAGGTATTGGCACCAATGCAACCCCTGCCACATTAACTGTGTTTGACCAAGAAACTGCCGTTGTGAATTCAAGTGTTGGAGCATTTGTAAAAAATGCGGCAACAAACACAGGCGGTGGTGCAAACGATCATCGTGTTTCTGTTTTGGTAGAAGGTTCTGGTACATGGGGCGGAGATGCTTTTTCTAAAAATATAGGTATTTATGCAAGAATAATAAGTGGTGCAAACGCAGTAAACAGAGATCTTGCTGCCGTGCTCAATGGAAATGTTTTAGTGGGAGATCTTGTTGCAGGCTCTGTAGATGTTATTGGAACTTTGGGAGAAAAAATTCTTGCCATTCAGAGCGGAGTTGCTCCAACGGCAAGTCCTGTTGACACAGTTCAACTTTATTCTGCAGATGTAACTGTGGGTCCTGATACCTATGCAACACTGCACCTCAGAACAGAAAACGGAGATGCTATTAAACTTTATAAGGCAAGTGCAATAGAAGCAGTAAACAACATGGATCCTATTCCGGATACGTATGATACTACCGTTGCTCAGACAATTGAGAACATGCGTTTGCGTATTAATGACCTTGAGGCAAGATTGGTTGCGTTTGAATTACTGACCGCATCATAAATTGAGAACAGCAGATTTTTGAAATACTTATAGGTAAAAATCTAAGAAATGAAAGAATTAAAATTACAACTGAGCATTGCAGAAGCCAATACAATAATAAAAGCTTTGGGCAATTTACCCTATACACAGGTGCATGAACTTATTGCAAAAATACACAGCCAGGCAACTGCGCAATTAACAGCAGAAAACGGAAATGGCACATCAATGGAAAACGGAAAAATAAATTCTGAAACTGTTGTTAATTGAAACGGAATAAAAAGAAAAGATCATGGCTGAAAGTATAACTATATCAGGAAATCCGCCGGAACTGAAAAGTATGCAGTTCGGTTTTCTGCGCGATCAGGGCATTAGCCGCATTCAGCAACTGGGTGGAAGGATCTGGACAAATTTTAATTTAGATGACCCGGGCGTTACTATTCTGGAAGCGCTTTGCTATGCCATTACAGATCTTGGTTACAGAACTTCTTATTCTATTCCTGATATTCTTGCTCCCGATCCAACTCTTCCTCCAACAGACATAAAGAATTTTTATACGGCGCGGCAAATATTACCTGTTTGCCCTGTTACGTTTCCTGATTACCGCAAACTGCTTATAGATGTAGAGGTGCATGATCCTGAAGATAAAGACTGTCCTTTTGCAGGAGTAAAAAATGCCTGGATAGAAATTGCGCCTGACAATGAAATTCCGGTTTATTTAGATGAAGTAAACGATAAACTTGTTTACACCCCGGTAGATCCTAGCGATCCGAAAAAAATTGACATTAAAGTTCTTTACGATGTGTTGCTTGAGTTCAGTACCTGCGATGTATTAGGCGATCTGAATGAAAATACAATTGAAGACACAATTAAATTATATAATGCCTATCCTACAACAACATCTTTCGACTCTAAATTCAGCGGCATTGAAGTTACAGTACAAGCAGAATTTCCGCGTTGGGATGCTCCCGGAATTGATTGGGACGATTTTGATTCTGTAAAAGGCGGATTGAAAAATATTGTGATTGATTTTGCCAGGATGCCATCTAATTATAAACTGGATGAGTATGGTTTACTTCCTGATAAAACAGTTTATTTAAGCATCAGCAAAACAGGTTTTCCGCCGGTAAATACCACCAGTATTGAAAGACAGATAGATCGTTTGCTTACCAATCCGGACGGCGATAACCCCCTTAAAAATCTGGTAGTACTTTACCAACGCAAAGTAAAAAAAGTATTACAGATACTTTGTGAGGTAAGAAAAACAATAATGGCCAACCGCAACCTCTGCGAAGATTTTTTCAGAATAAAAGCACTGAAGGTAGAAGAGATTGCATTGTGTGCAGATATGATTGTTGAAACAGATGCAGACATTGAGCGTATTGAAGCACAGGTTTATTTTGAGATAGCAAATTTTCTGGCTCCCACCGTTTTGTTTCATACACTGGATGAAATGTATGCCAAAGGTCTGAGAACAGAAGAAATTTTTGAAGGCCCTCCGCTCGACCACGGATTTATTGATGATAGTGAACTTGCAAAAGCAGATCGGAAAAAATCTATACACGTATCAGACCTCATCAATATCATTATGGATATTCCGGGTGTAATTGCGGTAAAAAATATTCAGATCGCAAATATTCCCCTTGATAATATTGACAACATTCCATCTAAAAGTGTAAAGTGGTGTTTGCAACTGGCCTTCGATAAAAATTATGTTCCGCGTTTGTCAATTGACAGATCTACCATTACCTTCTTAAAAGACCTGATACCTTTTAAGGCCAATGAACCAAGAATGCGTGCTATTCTTGAAGACATTACCAAAGAACAAAGAAAACAGAAGCTGCATGACATTACGCTAGATCTTCCTGTTCCCCAAGGCACTTTCAGAAGCATTGAAGATTACAGAAGTGTACAGGAAGAATTTCCGTTGGTATACGGAATCGGAAGTCCCGGCCTGCCTGCAAACGCTACAGAAATGCGCAGAGCACAGGCACGTCAGCTTAAAGGATTCATGATGTTCTTTGATCAGTTGCTCGTAGATTTTCTTGCGCAGCTGGCAAACGTAAAAGATCTTTTTTCTATGAACGGAGAAAAAGATGCCGACGGAAATTTTGTTATAGATAAAACATATTTTACAGAAAGCCTTCTTCCCTTTGTACCTGCAGTAACAGATCTGCTGGTAAACATAAGTACATATCCCGACGAGTTGCAACGCATTACAGAAAGTGAAGAACTTTTTGATAAAAGGAGAAATCGTTTTCTGAACCATCTTATGGCAAGATTCGGAGAGCAGTTTACAGATTACGCTTTACTCGTTTACAATATTTCGGGCCCCAAAGCCCCCGAAGAATTATTGGTAGATAAATTACGCCTGCTCGAAAACTATCCCGAAATAAGTGGTTGCAGATTCAGGGCATTCAATTACGAATCTCCCTGCAATATCTGGCATATTGATAACGCCTCCGGACTCGAAAAAAGAATTTCGCTGTTAACCGGTATTGATGAGCGCACGGGTAATGATCTTGAATTTCCTTTTCCATATAATGTAATTGGTACAGAACCCAACCTTTCCTACTCCCTGCAATACGGCGGACCAACTGAATTACTTTATTCTGTTGATACGTTTGAAAGCGTTTCTCTGTTAAAACTTGGAATTGAATTGCTGATCATTAACGGAATTTATGATGACAAATATGTGATCATGGATTTTGATGGAAAAATTATTCCTGATAACCTTACGCCTTTCAGGCCACCTTTACGCGTAAGTATTATTTGTGGGGCCTGCGAAGAGCATAACGAGCTTGCAACTGATAATGGTGGGTACAAAACATTTCTGCAGGCAGATACAGCTCTTTCTATTCTTCGCCCGCAGGCTCTTGCTTTATTTACTGATGAGTATTATAACAATCCGCAATCCAACAGAAATAATTTAGAGTGCCCCGAAAAAAATTATTTCGATACAGAGCCTCCTATTATTGATGCGCTGAGCGATCCGCCATCTTATACAATTAAATACAACCTTTACCGCGATCCTTTTGTTTTTGGTCCGCCAAACGTTGTGCTGCTCGAAGGCCCTTTTGTTGGTTACGGCGATTGCAAATTAACCGAAGCAATTATAAACGTAATTCCGGCAGATTTTAAAATTGTTTTAGCCGGCAATTTTGAAAAGAAGATCATTGCAGGCGATCCGGTGAGCATAAAAGATTCGGTAAATAACAATGGAGATTATACAGTTTTTAAATCTACCCTTGTTCATTTAGGACCCGGGCAGTACGAAACCGAAATTGTTTTTTCAGGTTCGCCCGTACTTACCACAAATTCTCCTTTCGGTTATCTGTCATATAATACTATGACGCTGCCTCAGTTTACCGCCTTTGCTGATGCGCAGGTAGAAAAAGCTTTATTTGAAATTGCAAGCCGCGGGTTAAATTCTGACAATTACATTTTCACAGACATTTCTTATCCTTTAACTCCTTATAAATTTCAAATTGCAGATCATTGCGGCGATGCGATAGGAACCAGTGTTGAAGCTGATTTTAATGAAGCGCTTGCAGTAGCAATTGCAAATCACCAGGGCAGTGCATTACCACAGCAGATAGAGGTAATAGATTCTTCATTGAACAATAATTTCTACGATGTGTTTTCAACAGAAGCCATCGGAGATCAGATTGTAATAAAACTTTCTCTTCTTACACCTATTCCTTCACTTGTTGTTGATGGAAAAGTGAGGTTCGGCGAGGCAGATTTCAATGTACTTTCAGTAAGCACCTCTGCGCATACACTTACAGTGAGCAGTAATATTACGCGCAAACTTTTTCCGGGTATGGCCTTTACTATTTACGGGCCAAACATTCTTTTTCCAATAGTTTATATTGTAAAAGACACTTTACTTGTTGGAACTGATACTGTGATTACTATTGACGGGAAAGTAAAAGCTGAGAACTATACTTCTGCACAGCTTTCATATGTGCAGGAACTCGAAATTATTTCTGTAGAACAAAACGGATTGCTGCACGATTCAATTACTGTAAAAGGCGGTGCAGATGATGTGGCAATAAAACAAATGACAGAATTTCTGAGACTTAAATTCTTTTCTCATGAGGGGTTGCATATTGTAGAGCACGTGTTGCTGAGACCCAAATACAACAACAATGAATATATAAAGTACGGTGAAGGAGCAAAGTTTTTAGACACAAGTGCCAATCCGCTTGGAACCATTGTGTTTATGAAAGTAGCGCCGCTCTTTTCAATTGACCTTGCAAACAATACTTTTTTTATTACCGGAGATTTTACTACAGAACTCACTGCACTTACAGAAATTATAATTACAGATTCTGAAGATGGTCTGATAGACGGAAAATACAATATACTTACTGTTGGTTTTACCGGAACCGAAACCGGAGTAAAAGTATTACAGGTAATTCCTACAGATGCAATGACAGTGCTGGGTAATTTTAATTACCTGCACGAAGCGCCTATTGCGTCTTATGCTTTTGGCGGAACAAATCTTTTAATTCACTTACCGCCCCAGGTAGTTTCGGTTAAGTTTCCTGCAACCATTAAAGGTTCTGAAAATGGTGTAAACGACGGCAACTTTCTTATAGACTCAGTAGTCGGACCTAAGTTTGCCCACATTGAGTTCAGTGCCCGCGAAACACTTATACAAGACAGGTTGCTCGAAGTAAATCTTGAGACCGATTGCGGAACCTGTAAAATAGATGATCCTTACTCATTTCTTTTCAGTGTAATTCTTCCGGCATGGCAGGGAAGGTTTGCCAACCAGGAATTCCGAAGATTTTTTGACAGGTCATTGCGCCTTGAAACACCGGCGCATCTTGTGCCAAG
>JACMLS010000398.1 GCA_014379485.1 Bacteroidia bacterium
CTTTACCGGTTTCATGGCTGCTTTTATCTACAGCCTTATCGGAACTTTCAGCACACAAACAGCAAATCATGCACATCATTATCTTTTTTACGAAACTGCCGCAAGTATCATTACACTCGTTTTGCTCGGAAATTATATTGAACACAAAGCTGTAAAAAAAACCGCATCCTCAGTTAGTGCCCTTGTAAAACTAAAACCTCTTATTGCAAAGCTCATCGTTTCCATTAACAACAAAGAAAAAATTCTTGAAACAGAAATTAAAAATATTAAAACCGGAGACGTTGTGCTTGTTGTAACAGGAGACAGGATTCCGGCCGACGGAAAGATCCTTTCAGGAAACGGATTAGCAGACCAAAGTATGTTTACCGGAGAAAGTGAGCCTGTTGTATTGGAAAAAGGCATACATGTTATTGGCGGAAGCATTCTCACAGAAGGAAATATTAAAGTACAAATTGAAAAAACGGGCGAAGATGCCTATCTAAGCAAATTAATTGAACTGGTAAAAAAAGCAGCTTTCAACCGGCCACAAATTCAAAAACTGGGAGACAAGGTGAGCGCCATATTTGTTCCGCTTGTAATATTAATTTCGCTCGCAACTTTTTTTTTGGCAAAATATGTTTTTCATGCAGATACCTTTCATTCGGTAATGAATGCGGTTGCTGTACTGGTAATATCTTGCCCCTGCGCCATGGGCCTTGCCACACCCACAGCCGTTATGGTTGGCATCGGGCGCGCTGCACGACAAGGAATTTTAATTAAAGGCGGAGACACATTGCAGATCTTTGCAGAAACAAAACAAATGCTCTTTGATAAAACCGGAACACTTACCACCGGAGATTTTATCATTTCTAAAATAGAAATACATGACAGTAATTTTACCGAAGATGGTGTGAAAGCATATCTCTTTCGCATCGAATCGCATTCCTCCCATCCAATTGCAACCTCTCTTGTAAAAAGTCTTAAAAATTACAGCGACATTAATATACTTTCTTCAGATACAGTATTCGAAGAAATTAAGGGGGTGGGAATAAAAGCAACAGATGCTGTTAAAAACGAAATTTATTTTCTTGGTTCAAAAAACATTCTACCCGCCGGCCAAAAATCAACCGGGGCAAGACTGTACCTGTTGAAAAACGAAAAATTAATTGCAGCTGTTTTTATTGAAGATCAGATCAAGCCCGGAAGCAAAGAACTCATTTCGTATTTTACCGGTAATAACATAGAAAGCGTAATTCTAAGCGGAGATACAGAAGAAAAATGTAAAGTGGTTGCAGAAAAAACAGGAATAAAAAAATATTTCGCTTCACTTCTGCCCCACCAGAAACTCGAAAAAATTGAAGAACTGAAAAGATCAGGCTTTGTTGTAATGGTTGGAGATGGTATTAACGATGCACCTTCGCTTACCGCTGCGCATTGCGGAATTTCATTTGCAAACGCAAGCGATATAGCTATACAAAGTGCCAGCATTGTTATTCTGAACAACAGTACAGAAAAAATTTCTGAAGCGCACCGCCTTGCAAAACATACTTTAAAAACAATTAAACAAAATTTATTCTGGGCCTTTTGTTATAACGCTGTAGCCATTCCACTGGCAGCAATGGGTTACCTTAACCCTATGTGGGGCGCGGCATTTATGGCTTTTTCTGATATTATGGTCATTGGAAATTCCATACGGCTTAACTATAAAAAGATCCGCTGAGTTTTCAAGACCCTGTTGTTACTATCAGCCCCCGCTGCTTAATGCAGCGCTTAAAAATTTCCCTATCTTCACCTCTCCATCATGAAGAAAATTATAGAATTTTTTATCCGCGAAAAATTTTTCTTTCTCGCCTATTTTCTTCTGCTACCACCTGCTTTTATTTTCTGCAGAAATTTTATCGACTCTGCAGATCTCTTTCAATACCTTGCAAATGCAGAAAAATATTATTGCTTATCACCCGGCCAGGCCGCCAACGATTTCTGGAGTCCGCTGCTAAGCTGGCTGCTCATTCCTGTTAACTTCTTTACCAACGATTACTTTATATCCTTCAAAATACTTCAATCCATTCTCGTTTTTGCCGGCCTCATCCAGGTCATTTCTCACGCAAATAAATTTCTGTTTGATAACCGCGCAAAAGGCTTTTTCTGTTTGGCTGCTCTTCTTTTGCTTTTTCAATTTGGTTTTCTGAATGGTTCGCCTGATCTGCTTTTTCTTTGCATTTTACTCTGGATAATGCGCCTGATTACCCGGAAAAAGTTTGGCCTGTCTTATGCCGTTCAGCTTGGCGTAGCCGGAGCCTTACTTTATTTAAGCAAAGGATTCGGATTTGTTTTTTTCATTTTTCTCCTTACAAGCGTACTCGTTTTAAGAAAAAAGTTTTCAAATCTGCCTGTAAAATTCGTGGCGCTTTCTGCCGGAATTTTTTTATTGTTTTGTATTCCCTGGATCGGTCTTATCTCTCTTAAAAAATCGCATTTCGTTTTATCAGGTGCTTCTGAATACAATTTTAAGATCATGAATCCGAAGGTTAACCCGGACATCTTCGGAGAGATCAATCATCCCATAAGTAAAGCGCATATTAAATTACCCCTCGATAATTTTTCTGTGAGTGCATGGAACGATCCCAATTCATTTAATCTTTCTGAATGGGGACCAACAGATAATTTTACTTATTATTTAAAGGTAGTTGGAAGAAACATTCTGTCACTTTTTTATTATTATTTTAAATTTAATACCGGAACCTTATTGTTGGTAACCCTCGTTTTTTCTTCTATTGCCGCAAAACTGAATCCTCCTAAAAAAAAACCAAAACTAACGGCACTTTTTCTAACCGCCGGCCTTACAACCTTTTTATACTGCCTCATTCTTACCCAAAAAAGATATTTGTGGATTAATGAAATTGCAATTCTTCTGTTTATCTGCTATTATTCTGCAGGCATTGCACGGCTCAGTAAACTTATTTTTCCGCTGATTGCCGCTGGCGTCTTGTACTTTATTTGTTCTGATTCTGTTAAAAGTTATAAAAGCGGTCTTACTATAAACAGTAAAAAAAACGATCTTATCTCTTTTATTCAAGACACAAAAATGACAACCGGCTTTAGCCCCCCTTATATTATTTCTGATGATGCGTTGGGTACTTATGGTTATACATTAAACTCAGCCATCTGCTATTTTACTTCAAAGCAAAATATTGGCATGGCATCTCCTGAATTTTTGCAAAAAAACCAGGCTTTGTGGCAAAACGAAAAAAGGTGTTTTTTCATTGCCAAAGGAAATAATACAATAAAGAAGGGGCGTGCTGCGTTTTGCAGTTTTATGTTTTACTCAAATGACCTGGGCGTTTCTCTTTACCAATTAAAATAAATTTTGTCAGAAAGAAAGAAAATACTTTTTATCAGCAGCTGGTATCCAACAGAACAAAACCCTACTCACGGAATTTTTGTACAACGTCACGCCGAAGCGGTATCTCTTTTAAATGATGTGGTGGTGTTATACGTATGTGGAACGGAAAAATTTGAAAATGAATTTATCGTAAACAGATCTCAGAATTTTGCCGAGC
>JACMLS010000399.1 GCA_014379485.1 Bacteroidia bacterium
AAAAAGATTATAGATTACTTTAAGAACAATAGCATAGAGCCCTCTTTTATTAATCCTTTTTTGGAAAGTATAGGCTCATCTCCTATCAATCAAAAGTTGCGATATGTTAACATTCTTTCTCGGCCAAACATTTCCATTAACGATATTGCCAGATACTGCAAAGACGTTGAAAATCTTTTGGTGGGTTATGATTCAGATACAACAGAGCAGGCAGAGATCTTAATGAAATATGAAGGGTATATAGAAAGAGAAAAGGAGAATGCAGACAAGTTTAAACGTTTAGACGAAATGACGATCTGGAATAATTTTGATTATAGCCAGGTACAAAGTCTAAGTAGCGAGGCGCTTGAAAAGCTAAAGAAGATCCGCCCATCTAACCTGGGCCAAGCTTCCCGAATTTCCGGAATAAGCCCAAGCGATATTTCTATTTTAATGGTGTATATGGGAAAATAGTTTCACGTGAAACCCTATTGATTTTATGGAAGAAGTTAAGAGTTGTCCTGTTTGTGCAAGCCCAAAGCAAAAGCTGTTTTTGAGTTGTAAGGATTTTACGGTAAGCCAAAAGGTTTTTGAAATTAAGAGTTGCGAAGGTTGCGGGTTTAAATTTACCTCACCCAGACCCCAGGCGCAAGATTTAGGGAATTACTATAAGTCCGAAGATTACGTTTCGCATTCAGACACAAAGAAGGGAGCGGTAAACCGGCTTTATCATTGGGTTAGGAGCTACACGCTTATCAAAAAGCTTCAGTTGGTTTTGCGTTATTCTAAACGTGGTAAAATCCTGGACTTTGGTTGTGGAACGGGCGCCTTTCTGGAAATTTGCAAAAGAGATAAGTGGGAGGTTTTTGGAATTGAACCAGATCCTGACGCTAGAAAATTGGCAAAAGAAAAGAGCGGTGTAGAAGCATTTGAAAGTAAAGAAGAATTCCACAAACAGCTTCCTCAGCAAAAATTTGACGCCATTACACTGTGGCACGTTCTTGAGCACGTTCCCGACCTTGAGGCTTGGTTTGAGTTTATAAAAGATCATATTTCAGCTAATGGAAAAATTATAATTGCAGTTCCTAATTGTAGTTCTTTCGATGCGAAAAAGTTTGGGGAGTTTTGGGCAGCATATGATGTTCCCAGACACCTCTCTCACTTTACGCCAAAAGACATAGAAACCTTGTTTAAGAAACACGGCTATTCTCTCATTAAAACCCTTCCCATGGTTTTTGATTCATTTTACGTCTCTATGCTTAGCAACAAATACAAGCATGGCAGCACGCGGTTATTCGCTTCTTTTTGGACAGGCTTTGTTTCGAATCTAAAAGCAAATAAAACCGGGCTTACTTTCTCAAGCCAGATCTATATCCTTCAGCGGGCTTAAGAACAGCCAAATCCATTTTAAATTGTGTGAGATTGTTTCTTAACGAAACCTTCTTGAACCACTCGTTTACTTTCTAAAACATCTTTCCGAACTCTGCGCCTTCTCGAAGGTAAGGCTGACTTTGCTTTGATCAAGTCTTTTAGTTAAAGGAAAAGTTAAGGATCATCCCAGGCAGCTTTTTTTAGTATCCAATTCCTGTAAAACACAAAATGTTCCACATGGAACATTTTGTGTTTTAATTCTAAAGTTTCATTTATATTAAAACAATAATAATGACAGATATTGTATTAATTTTAATTCAAATATTATCAAAATTATGATAAACTGAAAGTGTTAATATCTGAGTTTTAGATATGAGCCAGTTTATATGCAAAAATACAATTCCTTAACTTTTTAGTCTATTATCAATCCATTGTAAGTGAGCCCGGGCCTGCAGAAGTCTGTTTTAAAAGCATTCGCGGCCCCTGATTCAGAGGATTGCTTTTTGGTCAAGAAGATCGCTGAGAATTAATTTGTGTGCTTGCCAGGTAGTATAAATAGGCCAAACCTTTCCGGCAAATATTGGGATAGAGCCGGCTTGGCAAGGCTGATGAAAGGAAAGTGAAAATGAAAAGAAGTTGGAATAGGCGCCCGGAAAAATGAGTGCCAGGCGTGGTAAAAGAATTTATTTAAATCCGAGTTCAGGAAGCTCTTTACGGATCAGGTAGTTTCCTTCTACCAATCTTTGTTCTGAGGTTTTTTTTGAGTTGAGAATTACCTGCGGATAATTATCGCTCAGCACCTGAAAATAAGTTTCTGTAAGTGGCCGGAGTTTTAACTCAAGCGCTGCCAGTTTAAAAACGCTTAACTCAGAAAGCGTGGTGTCTTTTGAAAGTGTAAAGTTCCAATATGCTTTTTCTTTTAGTTTCAGGTAAGCAAATTTTTTGTTCGGGTAATCGTAAAGCGAAGATTGAAAATGGCGAAGGCGATATACATTACCGTTTTTGTTGAGCACAAATTTATCTGTAACCGTTACCATGCCGGTTTTCATTTTTCTTTTTTTTACAGAATCTACCGGAAGATAAGTTGGGGGCGTGCCTGAAATTGCGCAATAACATTGATAGTAGCAGATGGAATCTTTATCGGCAAGCCGTGCAACAATTGTTTTTGAAAGGTGACCCGGAAAAGTAATGCTGTATTTTTTTCCCGAAAAGGAAAAACATAAAACAACAAGTAAAGCTATTGCAAAAATCTTTTTCAATTAATACTTCAGTTTAATAAAAACAGCAAGGTGATCTGAATAACCGTTGTGGTATTTTGTGCCACTATAAGTTCTGTTCGGAAAAGTCTCTCCTGATTTTTGTGCGGTAAATAAAACCATAGGATTGTAAAACCTATCCGCAGATCCGCTCGTGTACCTGAGTCCTTTTTCGGAATTTAAAACGGGAAAGGAGAACATTAGCTGATCCAGCACCGCCCATTCTTTTTGGTAATAGTGCGTGCCCTTACCGGTTTTAGAAAGGTTATAAAAGGGATTAATTAAAACACTTGCGGAGTTGTTTTTTAAAACAGAATCCTGGCCCTTAGCTTCAAGTGTTTTATAAATACCCTCCTTGTCTGGTGTTTCATTAAAATCTCCCATTACAAAAATCTTGGCAAGCGGCTCTGCTTTTTTTATTGAGTCTATTTGTTTGCGCAATTGCGTTGCGGCGTATACGCGCCGTGGTTCTGAGTTTTCTTCTCCGTCGCGCATACTTGGCCAATGGTTAACAAAAACGTGTACCCGCTCTTTCTTGTTAAAGAGTAGAGTTGCGAAAAGAATGTTGCGCGTTTTGTTTTCAGGAAGCTCAGGATTGGTTGCACTCACTTCTTTAAACGAAAGTAGTTTGAATAGCTTTTTATCGTACAAAAGAGCAACGTCAATACTTCTGATATCAGGACTATTGGTTACTTTAAAATCATAGCCTACCTTTTTTAAAACGGAATATTTTATCAGATCGCCAACCGCGGTTTCGTTCTCTACTTCGCACATGCCAATTAAAGCCGGAAAACCTTTACCCCCAACAGAATCAATTACAGCTGCCAGGTGATTGATCTTGCTAAAATATTTTTCTGAATTCCAGTTATGTTTGTCTGAAGGTAAAAATTCGTTATCGTTTTTATTCGGGTCATCAATAGTATCAAAAAAATTCTCCGTGTTATAAAACATAAAAGTGATCTCTTTTTCTGACGACTGGGAAAAAACGGAGGTTTTGAAAACAAGAAATAAAATAAGGAGGGAAGTAAATCTGAAAATAGTCATACACAAGCGTATTGTTTTTAAAAAGGTAAAGGTAAGATTTTGAACGGGGTTGAGGTTATTATATTTTTATCAAAAAAAGGAGATTTTGCAAAAACATAAACCAATAACCATTCCAAACAAAAACCTTTCTTAAAAAAGATAAATCCGGGGCAACCCAAAACATTTTATCTGCATCTGATAATAAACGACCACAATAAAAACGGTTGAAATGAAATATGCCGGAGCAGATTTTTTTACCTTAAACCAATTGTAAGGGGCAAACATTGGAGTAGGGGAGAGGGTTTGTTCCGGCACTATTTACCTTTTTAACTGAATCGATTTAGTCTATTTTTGGAAGTTAAGTTGTAATGAAGTACCGGGTAATTATTAATGTCTCTGTTTTTTAGTTTTCTGTTCCTTTTCCTGAAATCTTACGTTATTAAATTAACGAGGGGCTAATTTTCTAACTTAGCCGGCAAATATCTTTTTATGAAAGCAACAGGCAAAGTTTTTATTTTGGGTGCAGTAGTTTTTTCTGCTATTCTTTTTTCGTGCGGAAGTGATGCAGACAATAAGGGAAAAGAGGGCGAAAATAAAACCGACTCACTGGCGCAGGCAGATGTTGAACTGATGAATGCGGGCAAAAATGGAATTGCGGGTGTTTACCAGCTTATTTCAGAAAGACTGGGCCCCACAAAAGAAACTTTTGTAATTGATCAGACAAAAGACTCTGTTATTACCTGCGCAAAAGGAACCAAATTATTTATTGAAGCTAATTCTTTGGTGCTGGAAGATGGTTCTGCGCCTAAGGAAAAAGTAACGGTTGAGGTGCAGGAATTTTATTCTAAAAAAGATTTTTTTGCTGCGCAACTTGCAACTGTTTCAAACGGGGTTATGCTTGAGTCTGGTGGAATGGTAAATGTTTCAGCCACTTCCGGTTCTCAGAAACTTGAATTGGGAAGCGGAAAAGAAATGGCGGTTTTGTTTCCAAGAAGCGGAAATGCAGATCAGAAAGATGTGTTTTACGGAAGCAAAGATTCTGTTGGTAATATGAATTGGGATCAGAATCCATCCTCTGTAAACAATTCGGTTGACACAAGCGCCACCAAAAAAGAGAAAAGAATGATTACCGTTTACAATACTCTTGAGTGGTTTGGCGTAATTGAAAACGCAATTGTGGTAGATAAACCGCCCTTTGATAATGATCTTGCCAAGGTGATTCAGAATTTTGCTAACCATTTTGATGATAATTTTAAACCCTCAAAAAAATTGGTGAAAGAAGGCCTGCAAAACGGAACGGATTTTCATGCCACTTTAAAATTTGATAAAAGCGGAAAAGTTAGTTCTGTAAAATTTAAACCCGGCGATGCCGTGCTCCAGGAAGAAATTTCTGGTTATCTGAAAAAAATGCCTAAAATAGAAATTCCAGGTAAAGAAGATAAACTTTCAAAATGCGAATATGATTTTCATTTTGGAAGAAGGACCTCGCAAAAGGCTTCGCAGGTTGAGGCTAAAGATCTTTCGCCTTTTCGCAAAAAAGTACTCAAAGAAATAAGTAATGCCGAGGTGGAATATTACGTATTGTCTTCTGCTAACTTAGGTTGGATAAATTGCGACAAGTTTTATAACACTCCGGGCGAAAAAACCAATTTTTTTGTGAATACACAAGGCGCAGAAGACACAAGGGTGTTCCTGCTCTTTAATGACATTAAGAGCGGTATGAATGGCGGAATTGTTGGCAGTGGCAGATTTTCTTTTCCGAATCTTCCTGTAGGATATGCCGTGAAAGTAATTGCAATTTCTACTGAAAACGGAAACCCGAAGTTGGCAACAGCAGAAACAAAAGTGAGTACAAGCGGCTACGAGTTACAGGAATTCAAGTCTTTTTCTATGGATAAGCTGGACCAGGAGTTAGGCTTGTTGAAGTAGTTTTTTTCTCGCTAAGGCACGGAGACGCTAAGAAATTGTGAAAACTGCGGACGAAAATAACCATCCGTAGATTTGTTTATTTTTGTGAGGTAAAACAAAATCAAACATGCGGTTTCATTTTCTTGCTGCTCTCTTCATTTCTTTTTCCGTTAAAGCTTTTGTTATAACGGGAAGAATAAAATTAGGAGAAGGGTATGAAAAAAAAGTATTTCTCTGCAAAATAAATTCTGTAAAAGATTTTTTTTCTATTTCGCCTGAGTGGATCATTGCTGAGGCGGCTGTTGATTCTAACGGAAATTTTAAGATCGTTAAAGAAGTTTCTTCAGCCGAAAAGATCTACTATCGCTTGCACATTATTCAAACAGGCGATCATGATGCGAGTATTTTTGTGGGAGGAAAGAAAGAAAACTTCATTCCACTGATCCTTACCAACAACTCAAAAATTGAAATTAATGCTTATTCAGAAAACTTTACTTTTACCTGTATAATAAACGGATCGCCTGAGTGTGCAGCGTTAAAAACAATACGGATACTTCTAGGAAAACTTTATGTTGCAGATCAACTTTCAATTGATAGTGGTTTAGCTTTTTCAAAAGACACAGTAATTGGCCGCGATTCAATAAACAAATTGCAGCATTTGTTTTATGAAAAAACAGTAGGTCCTGTTAAAAAAGAAGCAGATCTGTTGCTCGAAAAATTCGCCCTGCAAAGCCCTTATCCGCTTGTTGGGATTTACATAGCAGCGCGCCTGAATTTTCCCTTCAACATAAAAGAAAAAAAGATCTTTTACGAAAACCTTGATGTGCGTTTTCAGAATGAAATTCCGGAATCTGTTTATGCGCGCGAGTTTCATGAAAAAATGGCGGAGCAGGGCCTGGTTTCTTTTTCGTCTAAACTGCTTTGGTTTATTTATCCGGCTGCTGCTTTGTTGCTGGTGTTTGCCGGCTGGAGTTTTTATTCGCAACAAAAACTTAAAAAGATCATTGCCTTATTAAAAGCTGCTGAAAAAGAGAGGCAGGAAAGTAAAGAAACCGGTACTGAAATTTCTGAGCTTTTAACACGTAAAGAAGGAGAGGTTTACACTTTACTTATGCAGAACAAAAGCAATAAAGAAATTGCAGGCGCTCTTTTTGTTGAAGTTAGTACAGTAAAAACGCACATTAACAACATCAATAAAAAATTAAATCCGCTGAACAGAAAAAACATTAAAAGCTCTGTGCCAGTAAATTAAAAAAATCTCCACCTTTTCTCCACCCCTCAATTTTCTTTTTTCCATCTTAATTCCACCCCACAGAATTTTTTTTCTGAAGCGGGTTGAAATAGTTTTGCGTGCCCTCAAAATTTAAATCGCAAACTATGAAAGCCATCAGACTTAAAACCCTAATTGTTTTTATTTTCCTTTTCGGAATGCATAAAAACCGTGCGCAACAAAACGCTGAGCTTGTTATTGGAAAACCGGCGCCTGAACTTGAATTGAGCGAATCTCTTCAGGGACCATCCGTAGATCAGATCTCGCTGGCAAAGCTAAAAGGCAAAGTTGTGGTGCTTGAATTTTGGGCCACCTGGTGCGGACCTTGCGTGGCGGCTTTTCCGCACATAAATGAACTGGTAGAAAAGTATAAAGACAAGGGAGTTGTTTTTATTTCGATAAGTATTGATGAAGGAGCGAACGCATCAGAAAAAATTAAAACCCTTTTAAAAACCCGTCCACTCAAAACTTTTGTAGTAAAAGATGCTGAGGGAAATCTGACGCAAAAAAAATACAATGCAGTCGGGCTTCCCACAACTATTCTCATAGATAAAAACGGAAATCTGGACGCTGTTACTTATCCGACCAAACTGAATGAAGAAGTCTTGGGTAATTTATTGGCCGGAAAACCATCGGGCCTTGCAAAACAAAACGCCGATAAACCTGCGCAGGTAATTACGGAGAAAAAAGAAAACCCCGAAGTGTTTTCAGTTTCGTTGAAAGAGTTTACGGGACAAGGAAATTCGAAATACAGTTTTAAAACGGTGCTTGGTGTAACCGGATATAATTCTGTTGACCTTATTGAATGGTTGTATGGCGTTGAAGTGGCGAGAATAGTTTTGAAAGATTCTTTTCAGGAAAAAAACTGGAAATGTGAAGCTAAATTTCCGGAACAAATAGGGAAGGCTGGAACTGAACAAATTATGGCTTGCTTAAAAAAAATTGTTCCGCCCGTTTTAGGAATGAAAGTAACTGAAGGAAAACAAAAAATGGAAGTATACGTTTTTAAATGCGTTACCGGACCTAAAAAAGGAAGAAAATCTTACCTGCAAAAAGTGGAAGACGATGGCGGAAGTCATATAAGCTCTAGCGGAGATGGTTTTATGGCGGCATCGCGCGCAGAGTTTCAGGGAATTGTAAATTGGTTTTCTGGTTACGAGGTAATACTGATCAATGAAACCGGCTTAAGCGGAAAATATGATTGCAACTTTTTTTTTAAGGAAGAGAGCTTTGAATCTGCTATAGAAAGTTTCAGGGAGTGCGGAATAGAGATTACAAAAGAAAAAAGAGTGGTAGATGTGTTGTTTTTAAGTAAGCTTTCTGAAACAGACAGCGCAACAAGCACGGGACATTAAAAAAATCAGATCGCAGACCTTGCTTTTAGTTCAAGGTATTTATTAATTGT
>JACMLS010000400.1 GCA_014379485.1 Bacteroidia bacterium
ACCAGGTTTAAAAACAGTTTTGAATTTTGATTTAGGAATTCCTTTTCCGGTATCGCTAATATCTACCACAACTACATTTCCTTCGTCAGAAATTGTAATATGAATTTTTCCTTTACCATCCATTGAATCGACCGCATTTTTTACAAGGTTCTCAATTACCCACTCAAAAAGCGGAACAGAAAGATTTACAAAAATTTCTTCGCTGTTTTTATCTATCTGAAAAATTACGTTTTTAGACGCGCGGGTTTTCAGATAATCCATTACATTTTCAATACTCGCCACAATATTTTCTTTGGCAAGACTTGGTTGCGAACCTATTTTTGAAAACCTGTCGGTAATAATTTTAAGCCTGTCGAGGTCTCTTGCCATTTCTTTTACGGCGTGTTCGTTTGCCCCGCTCCCTTTAAAATATTCGAGCCAACCATAAAGCGCAGAAAGCGGGGTTCCCAGCTGATGCGCGGTTTCTTTACTCATTCCAACCCATACCTGATTTTGTTCTGCCTTGCGCGATGTACTGAATAAAGTATAAGCTATCAGTAAAAACAAACCGATAATGCCAAATTGCACCCAGGGATAATACTTTAATTGTTTGAGCAGATACGAATTCTCATAATAAATAAAGTGTTTTCCATCGCCCAGATCAACAACGATCGGATCGTTTTCACTTTCCATTATTTTAATTCTCATAGCTACAGAAGCGCTGTCC
Organism: Bacteroidia bacterium; assembly: GCA_014379485.1. GTDB lineage: Bacteria > Bacteroidota > Bacteroidia > B-17B0 > Aurantibacillaceae > AM-1111. The sequence goes on from JACMLS010000400.1 coordinate 707, forward strand.
TCCATTACTGCATCAGCAATTTTTCCAAAAGCCCTTACCTTTCCTGTCAAAGAATCTACCATTATTACAGGTACTGCAGCCGAGTTGTCAGCCACTTCAGAAATAAAAGATTTAATATGTTCTTCAAAAACCTTTTTTGTGTACTCATAGAGCTTTGAATTCTTATAATAAAGAAATTGCTTTCTGCCTTTCAGATAGTCAAAAACAATGGGCGGATGGATCCTTTTCATTTCTTCCAGCTGCTCTTTGCGGTAAATTGTATCGTTCTCGCGCAAGGTGTCAGGCAAATTCCGTTGACCCGTAATTTTTCCTTTTTCGTCAACTAATATTACTGGAACCGTGGTATTATTTTTAACTACTTCAATAACAAAACTGAAATCGCCCTTATTTTTTCCCAGCTCTCTAAAAGCGGAAGCATACAGCTCTGCTTTTTTTCTTTCCTCGTCATTAGATTCTGCAATGATCTCTAAGGTAGATTTTACAAGCGCCGCCTTTTTCTGAATAGCAAGTGCCCACAATTTAATCCGGTTCTTCTCATCAGTCTTTAACTCGTTTACCAGGCTGTGGGTATAGAAAAGCGAGAACGCAACTATTCCTGCTGCTCCAATAAGAAGAAGAATTTTCCAAACCTGCTTTTGCTTGTAAATGTTTGCCACAATAAACTTAAAACGTAAAAATACGGAAGTTATTTTATCCCCATACAGGTTAAACGACAAATTTCTATTCCCCTTTTCAGCCGCGAATAGCACGAATCTTCGCAAATCTTGCTGGTGAGAAATATGGAGACTGTTGTTAAGGCAAATTTATTTTCATCTTCGCTAACAATTATTAACTCATCAGGGTATATGAAGCTAAAGCGTAATTGCTTTTCATTCTTAACTTTATAGTTGATGAATTCATTTTTCAGATATATTTTTCCACTTTCTCTTCTCACATTACTTTTTTCATGTTCAGAACCTCTAGAGGAAGGAATAAAAAAAGTTTTTTCAATTCAAACAGAGAAAAAAAAAGTGATTCTTGTTCTTCAGCCGCTGGGCGATATCTCAAAAGAAAAAGTAAAATTTACTAAAACTGAAATTGATTCTTTTTATGTTTTTGATTCTATAATTATCCTTGCTAAAAAAGAACTTCCGGCAATGGCCTGGTATGAGCCTCGTAAGCGTTACGTTTCTGACAGCCTGCTTGTTTTTCTAAAAACTTTAAAACCAGCAAACGCAAATTACCTTCTTGGCCTTACGGACAAAGATATTGCAACAGAAAAAGGAGACAATCCTAATTACGGAATTATGGGACAGGGATATTGCCCGGGAAATTCCTGCGTTGTTTCTACTTTTCGTTTGAACAAAAAAGCGCTTTCAAAAAATATTTTTTGGGATCGATTTTCTAAAGTGGTGTTGCACGAACTCGGGCACAATTTTGGTTTACCGCACTGCGAAGAAAATGATTCGTGCTTAATGAATGATGCTGATGGCACAATTAAGCAGGTGGATAAAGAAAGAAAATATTTGTGTACTGAGTGTCTGAAAATTACAAGTGTCCACACTCGTTAAAAAAATTGTCCCTGAATTTTTTTCAAATCAGAACGTTAGAAAAACCTGCCCTCCCCAGACCAGGTTCTTCCAACCTTCCGCTCAGCATGAAAAATTTCAGCACACTTATCTCGTTATCAAAATATATCCATGCCTTTCATATTGCTCCCCGTCAAATCCGGTTGCTTTAAGAATATAATAGTAAGTACCATCAGTAACAGGGCTTAAGTTTAAATTAATCCCGTCCCACGAAGCATTTACACCAAAGAGTTGTTTAATCAATTCTCCCCAGCGGTTATAAATATCTACCTGCATATCTTTTATGCCGCTTGATTTAATGAACCAGATATCATTTGTTCCATCGCCATTAGGAGAAAACACGTTTGGTATCTCAATAGAAACTTCGGGAATTACTGTAATAACAGTCATTGCAGTATCGTTGCATGCTGGGTTTGCATTTACACCTACAAGAA
>JACMLS010000401.1 GCA_014379485.1 Bacteroidia bacterium
ATGTTTCTATGTGTTTCAAATAGGGAACACTTATTTAACCGTTTTTCACGGATTAATATCTAATAATAAAATTCAATTTTCTCAATAGTTTCGTCTTTCTTGAAAGTTATAATAATAAAGCCGGGCCCGCTCTCAAAATTTGAATTATCTATTCTCATTTCAGTCATTGTTACATCAAGCTGATGTATCTCATCGCCCCTGCAGGAATAAGAGATGGGAAATTTCAATTTTAAATCTTCAAGTTTATCTGAAGTGCTGAAAAACAAAGAATCTTCTACCATAAAATTCACAGGGCTGTCTTCGTCAGGAGTAATCTGCCTCAATGAAGCGGTGTTTTCTTCCACAATTACTTCAAAGATATTGCCCTCAATAGTATAATCCCTGAAAATCGTTTCATCAAAGTTCGTTTCTGTAAACTTTTTATCGTGAAAATAATAGCTGAGAGAACTTGCACTCATAATTGGAACCCAGGTTTTTGTGCCCCTTGTAATTTTTAATTGCCCAAGGTTGGCTTCATCAAACGGGCAATTGTTATGCTTAAGTTTTTCGCCGCGTTCCCTTTGGTTTTTCCGGTTACTTCTATGTTTATCTATTTTATGAGAACAGTAGTAAAGCAGCCCAAAAAAAATGCCTGCTACAACGGCTATGAAGATAAGTTTATTTAAAACGTATTTTAAGTCCATAGTGCAGCGCTGTGAAGCTTAAGTCGTAATTTGTACTTTAGTTTTAATTATTTTGATCATTTAAACTTTTTCTTGAACCCCTTGAACATTTTTTTCACCCAGTCTCTCATCTCAAAATCTCACATCTCATATCTCGCCGTAAATCCCTCACGCACCAGTCTTATATCTTAAAATCCTATATCTTATATCAAAACATAAATTTCTCTTACGATTAAAACCCCTCGTCCTCAATCATCCGTCTCAACCCATTCAACGCATTAATTGCTGTAAGATGAATATTTCTTTCGCGGTTATGACCAAAAATAAATTTGCGTGTTTTTGTTTCTTTTGTTGAAGACCATGCAATCCAAACTGTGCCCACAGGTTTTTCTTCTGTGCCGCCAGATGGGCCTGCAATTCCACTCACAGCAATTGCGTAATCTGAATTGAATTTTTTCAAAACTCCTTCGGCCATTTCTTTCACACATTCTTCGCTCACAGCACCTGCGGTAGAAAAAATTTTGTTGTTTACGTTCAGCAATTCGTTTTTAAACTGGTTGTGATAAGGAACAATGCTTCCGTTGAACCAGGCAGAAGAGCCGGCAACGGTTGTAAGTAAATGAGAAATGTAACCGCCGGTGCAACTTTCTGCCAATGCAATTTTTTTATTTTTCGATAATAATAAATTCCCTAAAATGCTTTCAATTTTTGGAACAGGTTTTCCGAATTCTTCAAAACCATAAACGTATTTACTTATTGTGGGAAGCACTTCGGTAATTTTGTCTTCTACATTTTTAATGATCTGTGCGTGATTTTCTCCGTAAGCACTTAAACGCAAACGCACCATTCCCGGCGAGGGCAGATAGGCGAGTTTAATGTTTTTTGCAGCCAAAGAATCTTCCCAATCTTCTATCAGAGCTGCCAGATCGCTTTCTCCTTTGCCCTGCGTTAAAATTGTTTTGTGGTAAATGAACGGAAGATCATGTTCTGCTTTTAATTTCGGGATCACAAAATTCTCCATCATAGCAATTGTTTCAAACGGAACGCCGGGCATTGAAACAAAAATTTTTCCATCCACCTCAAACCACATTCCGGGTGCGGTGCCGTTATTGTTTTTTATGGCAATGCAATTTTCAGGAACTTCGGCCTGTTTTTTATTTACCTCGCTTAAAACAATATTTCTTTTAGCAAAAATTGCCTTTACGTTTTCAAGCATTTCCTGGTTAAGTACCAGTTTGGTTTTAAAATATTCGCACAAAGTGTTTTTGGTAATATCGTCTTTGGTAGGACCCAGTCCGCCGGTAATTAAAACCAGATCTGCTTTTTCCCTTGCCGCATTAAAGGAATTGATAATGGATAATTTATCGTCGGCAATAGTGCTTACCTGTACAACTTTAATTCCGGCAAGGTTCAGCATTTCGCCTATTTTAGCCGCATTGGTATTAATTACCTGACCGATCAGTAATTCGTCGCCTATAGAAATTATTTCTGCCCTCATTTTATCTGATTATTATGCTGTTGATCGCTTTTTATTATAAAAATTATATAAAATTCAACAGCGCGGTGTAAAGATAAAAAATGGCAGTATATTTGCTTCCATCTATAAAAAAAACCAGTATGAAATATAAAATTCTTGCCCTTGCAACTTTTGCATTTATCGGCGCACTCATTTATTCCTGCGGTACCACAGGAAGCAGTATTATGAACTCTGCAAACGGTATTCTTGGCGGTACAACAACCGGCGGCGGTGGCGTTCCCGCACTTAGTAACGACGAAATTATTTCAGGTCTCAAAGAAGCTTTATCTGTTGGCGCCAATAACGCAGGCGGACTGGCAAGCAAGGCAGATGGCTTTTATAAAAACCCCGCAATTTTTATTCCATGGCCACCAGAGGCGCAAAAAATGAAAGACAAACTTTCTCAATTGGGTTTTGATGGAAAAATTCAGGAATTTGAAACCAGTTTAAATCGTGCTGCAGAAGAAGCTGCAAAAGGCGCAGCTCCTATTTTTGTTGACGCTGTAAAATCAATGAGCATTGGAGATGGTTTAGCTATATTAAAAGGAGGAGATACTGCGGCAACGCATTATTTGCGCGATAAAACAACACCTGCATTAAAAGCTAAATTTCAGCCCGTAGTAAAAGATGCTATTTCAAAAGTAAACGTTACCAAATACTGGGAGCCTCTTGTAAATAAATACAACATGATTCCAGGTGTTACCAAACAAAACCCAAACCTTGAGGCTTATGTAACAGACCGCGGTGTACATGGTATGTTTAAACTGGTATTAGACGAAGAAAAAAAGATCCGCAAAGATCCTATTGCCCGTGTAAGCGATATTCTGAAAAAAGTTTTCGGAAGCAAAGAAGCAGGCAATTAAACCCGCAATTTGTAAAACGCGAATAGAGTAATTAATTGTAATTGGGTAATTTGTAGTAATTCATTGTAATTTTATCGTTATGTTTTTTTGTAATAAATTACAATGAATTACCACCAATTACAGTTAATTACACTCCCTTCATGATGTTTACCTCTTTCATCTCATCCCTGAAAGAACAACTCTCAGGTCCGCTGCCGGGATTTGATGCCCAGTTTCAAATGGCGCCTGAGGGAAGAAAAAAATTGCCTTACAACATTTCAACTATAAAAGGCTATCGCGAAAGTGCGGTATGCCTTTTTTTATTTGAGCGCAATGGTAAAATTTATTTTCCGCTTATAGAACGCCCTGTGTATGATGGCGTGCATAGCGGACAACTTGCTTTACCCGGTGGTAAAACTGAAAAAGAAGACGAAGATTTTATTGCCGGTGCCCTGCGTGAAATGATGGAAGAAATAGGAGCAGAGATCACCAGAAAAAATGTGATTGGAAAATTGACAGACATTTACATTCCGCCCAGTAATTTTATGGTAAAACCTGTAGTAGCTTTTTCAGAAAGCATTCCGGTTTACAACATCAATCCAAAAGAAGTAGAATCGGTAATAGAATTTGGTTTGCATGAGCTGATGAATGATGAGCTCATAAAAGAAACCGAGTTGACAGTTTATAACAATGCAAAAATAAAAACCCCCTACTTTGAGGTAAGGGGTAAAATTTTGTGGGGGGCCACTGCTATGATGCTGAATGAGTTTAAGACTATTCTGAAGTCAGAAAATTTACTTTCTCTTATCTAATTCTGTAACAATATTATCGTAGCACAGGTAGTATTTTCCTTTTCCAAGGTTAGAAACATCGCATACATTTCCGAATCCTTTTTTTACAACGTTTCCAAATGGATCATACATTTCAAATCCTGTATCAGAACTGAAATTTATGGTTTTATCAGTTACCTTGTAATTTGGAGTTTCAATCAGGCAATTATAAACAACCGGATTTGAAGTTTTGTTTACACCGCCAAAACCAACTTGTTTAACACGGAATTTATTTTCTCCGCTGTGCGCAGTAACTTTAAAAAGATAATCGTGTTTTTCAGGTGTTCCAACTCCTTCTACCGTTCCAACATACACCCACTTGTTCCATTTAAACTGTTCAACAATGTATGGAAGGGGGCCTGATTCGTTTGTTGTATTCCATTTCAGCAAACCTTCTGTATTGATTGTAATAGTTCCTATTTCAAAGCTTGGTTTGGGTTTAAATGCTTCCGGATTTAAAACTTTGGGCTTGCAGTCTTCCTTATGATAAATTTCTACAGTTACCTTTTCTCCCATTGTAAGTTTATAAGTAGAAAGGTCAATTTCAAAAGCAGTAGAGTTCACCTCATCAGTGGTTACTTTACCGTTTACTTTTACTTCATAGGCACAAAAACCAACTCCGCTGTTGGCCAGACCGTTTTGTATATAAATATTTTTATTCTGATAACGACCTTCAAGCAATAACACATTTGATCTCATCATAGAAAATGATGACAGTAATAAGAGACTAAAGCAGATTTTTTTCATTTTATTTAAAAAAGTATGAATGTTGATTTTTACCCTACAAAAGTAAGGAATTTAAAGACTAAAAAGCAAATTTTTAGTCCGAATGCTCAATTTCTTAGTTTAACCATCAAAAAAAGCACAGTAAATATCCCGATTATTGCTAAAAGTACCCAAAAAGCCCCCTTAAAATGGGTTTTATTCACTTTTAGGTCCTTTCGGTAAGCGTAAATCAGGGCTCCGATAAAAATGAGCAGGAAAAAGATAATAAAAGCAATTCTGCCCGTTGTAAACATTTTAAAGCAATTTAATGCCGGCAAAAATATAATTTTGCGGCTTATAAAACGGGTATCTGAGAACAATTTTATACATAATCTTTTTTTTGATTTTTGGTCTGAGTGGTCATTGCTCAAAGATCTCTAAGGCATACACTGCTTTAAATATGTACGATTACTTTCTGGCAAAAAAATATTTTTACA
>JACMLS010000402.1 GCA_014379485.1 Bacteroidia bacterium
ATGGTGTTTGGTATGACCGCAATTTTTTAAATAAAACATTATCAGACATTGTCAATAAAAAAAGTGATTCAACTGCTGCCAGGTATCTTTGGTTAGCTGATGATTTTAAGAAAAACGCCAAGCCTGACAGTGCGCTAATTTATTATGAAAAAGCAGCTGATCAATTTCAAACATACGGAAGTATAGAAGAATTTATAAATGCTTATAATCAGATAGGAATTATACTGACCAGACAGGATAAGTATGAAGAAGCAAAATCTTATTTAACCAAAGCACTATCAACAGGTCTTTCTTCGCTTGACAGCAACAACCTTTCCATTGCAACAACCTACATCAGCTTAGGAGTTATTTATAGTGCTGAAGAAAATTACAGTCAATCTTTACTCTACCATAACAAAGCACTTTCAATAAGAACGCTGAAACTGGGTGAGTATGATGCGTCAGTTGCAACAAGTTATGGAAACATAGGGAATGTATATTTATTCAGTAAGAACTACGAAAAATCTATTGAAGCTCATTCCATGGCAATGAAAATAAGAGAAAAGATTTTTGGCAAAACAAGTCCGGAAATAATTGAATCTTTTATTGGTTTAGGAAAAGTTTACAAGGAGCTAAAGGAGTATAAACTATCAATAGAATATTTTGAGAAAGCACTACAAAATAAAATAACCCAGCGCGGAGCAGGCCATAAGGACCTTGCGAAATTTTACAAAAACATTAGTGATGTCTATTACTTAATGGAAAATAAAGAGCAGGGAAATCTTTATAAGAGCAAAGCAGAAGAGGTTTTAAAGAACTGAAACAACCATGACGAATTAAGAAATGTGCCTGCAAAATTACCGGGAAAGTAACAAATCAACCAAAAATAATGGCAACATCAAAAATACTTGGTAATTATTTTAAAATTGCCTTGCGTAATCTGAACAGGAATAAATTTTATTCCACTATAAATATCCTTGGTCTTGCTGTTGGCATTTCGTGTTCGGTTTTAATAATGCTGTTTATTAATGATGAATTTGCATACGATACCTTTCACTCGAAAAAAGACCGTATTTACAGGGTTTGTGAAATACTTGACGGAGAAGAAGGGCAAGGAGAGAAATCAAGCAGTCAGCCTTTTCCGGTTGGCAATGCATTAATAAATGATCATCCGGATCTTGTACAATCGTATGTTCGTTTTTTTAATTTTCAGGAAAGTACGCACACACTTCAATACAAAGACATTAAAATAAACGAGAAGAAAACTTTTTTTGCTGACTCTACTTTGTTTGATGTTTTTGATTTTCCATTGGAAAAGGGCAATCCAGCAAAAGCCCTGAATGGAATAAATTCAATTGTAATTTCTAAGAAAATAGCAAAAAAATATTTCGGAGATGAAGACCCAATGGGCAAACTGCTGAAATTTGACGGCAAGGTTGAGCTAATGGTTACAGGTGTCTTTAAAGAAATTCCAACACAATCTCACATTCATTTTGATTGTCTTATCTCTTTTCAAACACTAAAACAATTGTTGGGGCCAAACATCGGCTCAAAAAATTGGGTCTGGAATCCCTGCTGGACATACATTTTATTAAAAGAAAATGTAACGCAAACAGAATTAGAAAAACAATTTTCGAATTTCATAAAAAAACACTTTCCTGATTTTATAATTCCGCAAGCCACATTGTACTTGCAGAAATTAACCGACATTCACCTGAACTCAGATCTGGCCTACGAGCTTGAACCGAATTCAAACAAAAACGATATTTATATTTTTGGTGCAATAGGCATTTTTATTCTTGTTATTGCCTGCATAAATTTTATGAACCTTAGTACAGCACGCTCCTCTAAACGCGCCAAAGAAGTGGGTATGAGAAAAGCAATCGGAGCGTATCGTTCTCAATTGATCTTTCAGTTTTTAGGAGAATCTTTTTTATTCAGTTTTATTGCCTTAATTATTTCGTTTGTACTGATCCTTGCATTATTGCCTGCATTCAATTCATTTTCAGGAAAGCAATTATCTTTCGGAACCATATTAGAGCTTAAAACTTTTTCTATTTTATTCAGCATTACATTCCTTGTTGGCTTGGTAGCGGGAATTTACCCGGCCTTTTTTCTTTCTTCATTTAAACCCACAGAAGTATTAAAAAGTTCTTTTAACCAAGGTGCTAAAAGTAAATTACTGCGGCAAAGTTTTGTAGTCATACAGTTTGCTATTTCAATAGCGCTTATTATCAGCACTATTATTATTTACAGGCAATTAAATTATCTGCAAAATGCCGAACTGGGTTTTAAAAAAGATCAGGTGCTTATTGTACCGGTAAGAGCCCCCATGGCTAAAGTGTATCTGCCCTTTTCAGAAGAATTAAAAAACAGTCCAGATATTGTAAACGTTGCAACTATGAATGACATTTTGGGCGTGAGTCATAATACACATGAATATAATTATGAGGGAATGGCGCCTAACAAACAGTGGATCTATTTTCCGTCGCTTATTGTAAGTCCAACTTTTGTTGAAACAATGGGAATTAAAATTGTTGCGGGCCGCTCATTCAATAAAGACATTAAAAGCGACGATTCGCTTGCTGTGATTATTAATGAAGCAATGGTTAAGCATTTAGGCTGGGGCACAGCGCAAAATGCAATAGGAAAACAGTTTTTTACGCCCAGCGGTAAAGAGCGGGTAATTGGTGTTGCAGCAGATTATAATTTTGTATCATTAAAACAAAACGTTGGACCTTTTGTTCTTGATATTTCTGATCCGTCAAACAAACTATTGTGGACAAAATATATTATCATCCGCATTCCGGCGGCTAACGAAAAAAAGACAATAGAGTTCATAGAAAAAAAATGGAACACGTTTACAAAAGAATATCCTTTCGAATATTTTTTTCTGAATGAAAACCTTGAAAAGTCTTACCAGTCTCAGGAAAATTTAGCGAAACTTGTTGGATACTTTTCAATACTTGCCATTTTTATTGCCTGCCTTGGTTTATTTGCACTTGCTTCTTTTACCGTTGAGCAACGCACAAAAGAAATGGGAATAAGAAAAGTTTTGGGCGCATCAGCACTGGTAATTGTAAACCTTGTCTCTAAAGAATTTATTAAATTAGTTATTATTGCCAATCTTATAGCCTGGCCTCTCACCTGGTGGCTGATGCAAAAATGGCTCAACGATTTTGCTTACAGAATTTCAATTGGTTTTTGGGTCTTTTTAATTTCGGGATGTATTGCACTGGCAATTGCTCAATTAACTGTATTGTTTCATGCATTAAGATCAGCTAAAAGAAACCCTGTTACCAGTCTTAAATATGAATAAGGAATTTTTTCATATTTAAATTTAGAATTCACTCAATAGAAATACATGTTATGAAAGTAGCTCAAACACTATTAAAAGGATTTTTATTCTTTTTCGCACTTTCTTCTTCTTCGCAAAATGATACAATAATTGATCTTCATAAATCAGTTAAGAAAAAAGGACTGGTTGTTTTTAACCGGAAACTTAGCCTTCTTAATGAAAAAATGCATAGGGGAATAAGATTAAGCAAAGATACCGGTGAAGGAATTGCATGGTTTAAAGGCCTTGAGTTTTCTGAAGGTATAATTGAGTTTGATGTGCGCGGAGAAAATGTAAAACAGCATAGTTTTGTTGGAATTGCGTTTCATGGAAAAGACAATTATACTTTTGATGCGATCTATTTCCGTCCCTTCCATTTTTTGCAGGAGGATACGGTCCTGAAAAAAAGATCGGTTCAATATGTATCATGGCCCAATTATACCTGGCAGGTTTTACGTGAGAAATCTCCGGGCACTTATGAGAACGCTATTGCATTAAAGCTTGATCCTGATGCATGGTTTAATGTGCGCGTTGTTATTAAAGACAATATAATATCAACCTACATCAACGGTGCTGATAAAGCGAGTCTGGTGGTTAAAAAAACAAGCAGCACTAAAACGGGTTCGCTTGGATTTTACGTAGCTGATACTTCAGGCGGAGATTTTGCGAATATTAAAATTACTAAGACTAAGTAGTCTGCACTAAAACGTATTTTTTCCTGCTCTTTTTGTTACAGATTGTGAAATTGTTTAACTTTTTCTATTTTTATAGAATTGGAAAACAAGAAAAAAATCCTTGCCATCTGTGGCAGCACACGCAAAAGTTCATCGAACCTGAATTTAATTAAAGCAACTATTGAACTTACTGCGGGGCAACGATGGTAAAATTACTGACGCTGAAACTTTGCAGAAAGTGAAAAGTCTCGTTGAATCTTTCAAAAGTGCAATTGAAAAAACAGCTAAATAGAAATTTACACAAAATGAAAACAATTCAAATTCTTCTTTTAACAATAGTTTTATTCATTACTCTTTCTTCCTGTAAAAGCAAAGTTAAAACCGGAAGCGATCTTTCTTCAGATGACATTGCCCTGATAAAAAAAATTGGTCTGCTGAATGAGGGAGAAACAATTATTCTCTTTAGCTCACAAGGTGGCTTTGGAGGAGCAGAGAAATCAGGAAATTTTTTTACAAACGAACGCATTGCTTTTTATTGGATAGAAAAGAATGATAGCAGCAAGAATCTTATTGATTGTGCTTTTTACAAGGATATTGATACAATCCTTACCAATTCTCAAACAGGCTCATTAACTTACGCATCTTATTTAGAGATCCATAAAACAAACGGAAAGATTTTCAAATCTTATGTTGATGGAGATAATACCGCCACTCAGGAGTTTTTTGATAAGGCAATCACTGAATGGAAAAAACATACAACTATTAAACCCTCAATTTAAACCAAAGCTGATTTAATTGAAATAAAACATGAAGCAACTTAAACCAAACGACAAAAGAGCAAAAGCCGCCATGCTAATGGTATGCATTGTAATGGGTTTTGAAATTGTTAACATCATTTCTGATTTTTTTCAGTACCAGCTTTTAGAAAGCGGAAATCTTAATAGTGAAATCGCAAATGAAAACGATATAAGACAAGCGCTTGTTGCTTTGGTAAGCACTGTTCTTTTTATTGTTTCTGCAATTACTTTCATTATGTGGTTCAGGCGTGCCTCTTACAATCTGCACACAAAAGTAGATCACCTTAAACATAGTGAAGGATGGGCGGCCGGCTGCTGGTTTGTTCCGGTTCTTTGCTGGTTTCGTCCTTTTCAGATCATGAAAGAATTGTATGAAGAAACAGATGTTTTGCTGGAACGGGAAACAAGGAATTATGAAAAACGCATTACCACTTCTATATTGGGATTGTGGTGGACAATTTGGGTATTGCGAAATGTAATTGGTCAGTTTTTGATGAGGGGCGCTTTTAAAGCAGAAACGGCAGATCAGTTGAGTGTGAGTACTGTGGGAAGTATGATCAGTTCAGGACTTCAAATCCTTCTGGGTTTTATTACTGTAAAAATTATAAGAGACTACTCTAAAATAGAGCCCTTGTTTTATGAAATTAAAGAACCACCCACACTCACTTTTCCTGACCGGGTTTTTGCTGATGATCAAACTAAAATTTAACTGAAGAAAGCGTTTGCTCATTATGTAAACATAATCCATTTCACGAAAAAAACCACAAAACAGCAGGCCGGATTGGGAATTATTTTCGCTTAATGAGAAAATTACTCAGCACTATTATGCCCGGCTGAAAAGAAAAATTTAAAGTTTCTGCTTACGTTTTGCCATATGGCTTGCTTTTTGGTTCAATAAGTAAAATAAATCAAATGAAAAAAATTTTATTTATAGTTGGCATCACATATTCTTTGTCAGCAATTCCGGGAAATCTTTTTAAAGGAGATGATAAATACAAATATTGTGCGAAGCTAAAAGACGGAAAGATTAGTATTATGCACGAAGAAAAAGAAATAACAGCCAGTGTTGCACTTTTGAACGGAACAAAAATATTGGTAGACGGTACTGTACTGAAACCAGATGGTACCAAAATAAAATTAAAAGACGGGCAATGTGCTGACCAGGAAGGGGTGATTGATCCTCCGGAAACCATAAAAGAAAAAAACAAACACTAATTATTAAAAGAAAAAAGAAGTATAAATCAGTCATTAGAAAATCCTTATTATGAAAGCGAAAAAAGAAAAGCCTAAAAAAGTTTCAGGTACAAAAAAGAAAGTTCCGGCAAAAAAGAAAAAAATTAAAAAGGCCGCATCCAAAACAGCGAAAAAACCTGCTAAAGTAAAAAAACAAGAAGCTGTAAAGGCTACGAAAAAATCTGCTGCAAAGACTACGAAAAAAGCTGCTGCAAAGACTACGAAAAAAGTTCCGGCAAAGGTTATGAAAAAGACATCTGCTAAGGTTACAAAAAAAACTCCTGCAAAGGCTGCTAAAAAATCAATGTCTGAAAAAAGTAAACCCGTTTCCCGCAAAGGAAAAAGTAAAAAAGTTGTTCGCAAAGACAGAAAAGAAAAACCAGCTGCTGCACAGCCAAAAACTCAGGTAAAACAAAACAAGCCGAAAAAGAATACAGCAGTCCCTTCAAAGAAAAAAGAAGACCTTACGATCAGGATCGGTTCTGACATTTTTGCACCCGGATTTGAAAATGAAGTTTTTGATCAGCGCAAAGCCACAAAAAATGTAGATCTTCATAAGGGAAGCGACAACTACCCCACTTCACTTGTAAACGATAATTACGCAGTTGGTTTACCCGAGGAAGATTATTATGAAAACAAAGAAAAAGAATTGTACGGGAATAACGGGACAGAAAAAAAACCGGATAAATAATATGAACAGTAATTATACAAGGTTTACAGTTTTCGGTTTTTAGTTGGTTGATAAGGAATTTTAGCTTTAATATTTCTGAACAAACTAAAAACCGAAGACTAAACCCCTACCTTATCTTTCACAAAGCGAGAATAAAGTTCTTCGTAGTACGGAAGTATTTTAGAAATATCAAAACGTTGTGCCTGTTCGCGGGCTTTATCGCTGAATCTTTTTAATGTTTCATTGTCTTTTAAAATGCGCATGGCGTTAGCGGCCATATTATCTACATCTCCAACATTACTTAAAAAACCGGTTATTCCCTGCACATTTACTTCGGGTAAACCGCCAGTATTGGTGCTGATGACCGGAACGCCCATGGCCATCGCTTCCAAAGCGGCCAAACCAAAACTCTCTGTTTCTGACGGAAGTAAAAACAGGTCCGCAACGCTTAGCACTTCTTTGGGATCGTTTATTTTGCCGAGCGAAATAATATCGCCGCAGGTTTGCAGTTCGCGGCAAAGTTTTTCAATGTTACCTCTTTCAGGCCCGTCTCCTACCAAAATTAATTTTGCAGGCATTTGTTTTCTCACTTTATCAAAAACCCTCAACACATCTTCTACCCGTTTTACTTTCCTGAAATTACTTACGTGAATCAGTATTTTTTCTCCGTTAGGCGCAAATTGTTTTTTCTGACATTTATTTTCATTTTCAGAAAGTTTATATTCAGCCATATTTATAAAATTCGGAATCACTTCTATGTCTTTTGTAATTCTGAAAATTGAATCCGTATCGCGCTTTAAACTTTCAGAAACAGCCGTTACAGCATCGCTTTGATTGAGTGAGTAACGAATTACAGGGCCGAAAGAAGGATCTTTTCCAACAAGTGTAATATCCGTACCGTGCAAAGTAGTAATGAACGGAATCTGAATTCCTTCTGTTGCAAGAATGTTGCGGGCCATAAGCGCAGCAGAGGCGTGCGGAATGGCGTAATGTACATGCAACAGATCGAGCTGTTCGTATTTTACCACATCTACCAGTTTACTTGCAAGGGCAGATTCGTAGGGTTGATATTCAAATAAAGGATAATTGATAAAACTTACTTCGTGATAAAAAAGATTGCTTGAAAAAGTACCAACGCCTAAACGAAAAGGCTGGCTGTAGGTTATAAAATGTACAGAATGTCCTTTATCTGCAAGGGCTTTTCCTAATTCAGTTGCCACAACACCGCTTCCGCCAAATGTAGGATAACACACAATTCCGATCTTCATAATTGATTGTTTTGAGAGACAAATTTAATCAATAAAAAACAAAGCCAAGGTATACTTACCTTCAAAAGGTTATCTCTTGTGATTGAAAATGGAAGGAAGAATGGAAGGCTGGAAGATTAGGTAATCGACTCACTAAAGCAGAATTTCCCTCTCAGAGAAATCGCACCCACCCTTCCAACCTTCCAATATTCCATCCAACTGCAAATAAACTGCCGCATGCAATTCCACAGCAAAATCTGCACCGTTAAGATTTCCCAAAATCCAATTCGGGGCTTTTTTTTCCTCTGTAAAAGCTTGAAAAAATAGCTATATTTATCCCTTCGCAAAACCCTATGTCAACCTACGAAAAATACGAAGCCGTTATTGGGCTTGAAGTTCATATTCAGCTCTCTACAAAAAGTAAAATGTATTGCTCAGATTCTACTGAATATGGCGCTCTTCCTAACTCATTGGTAAGCCCCATAAGTCTTGGTCATCCGGGCACACTTCCCAAAGTAAATAAAAGCGCTATTGATTTTGCCATAAAACTTGGGCTTGCCACCAACTCAAACATTACAAAAGAAAATATGTTTGCGCGTAAAAATTATTTTTACGCCGATCTTCCTAAAGGTTACCAGATCACTCAAGACAAAACACCAATTTGCACGGGTGGGTTTATTCTGATAAGAAACGCTGATAAATCTGAAAAGAAAATAAATCTTACCCGCATTCACATGGAAGAAGACGCGGGTAAAAGTATGCACGACCAGGATCCGGATGATACGCTGATAGATTTGAACCGTGCGGGCGTGCCTTTGTGCGAAATTGTTTCTGAACCTGAAATCTGTAACGGAGAAGAGGCTTATGCATATCTTTCAGAAATAAGAAAATTAGTGCGTTACCTTGATATTTGCGACGGAAATATGGAAGAGGGTTCTTTGCGCTGCGATGCAAATATTTCTGTAAGAATAAAAGGAAGTACCCGCTTCGGAAAAAGAACTGAAGTAAAAAACATGAACTCTTTTCGTAATGTACAGCGCGCCATTGATTTTGAATTTCACAGGCAGATAGATGAGTTGGAAAACGGAAATGAGATAATAACTGAAACAAGAGGCTTTGACGCTGTTAAGGGAACTACATTTTCTCAGCGTTTAAAAGAAGAATCTAACGATTACCGATATTTTCCGGAGCCAGATCTGCAGCCCGTAATTGTTACGCAGGAATATATTGCTGCAATAAAAAAAGACCTTCCTGAATTACCCAACGATCTTTACAAGCGTTATGTAAAAGAATTAAAACTGTCAGATTACGACGCATCTATTCTTACCGAAACAAAAGGCATTGCGCTTTATTTTAACGAGCTCATCAGTTCAACTAAAAATTTTAAAGGCGCTGCCAATTGGGTGATGGGTGATATTAAATCTTTTTTAAATGAAAATGCTTTTCATATTGAGCAATTTAAAATTAAACCAAAACAGATAGCAGAACTCATTGCTTTGATAGATGAGAACAAAATAAGTCATGCAGCTGCTTCTCAAAAAGTTTTTCCGGCTATGTTACAGGCACCCGAAAAATCTCCGCTTGCACTTGCTCAGGAACTGAATGTATTAATGGAAAGCAATACAGATGCCTTGCAGGAAATGATAGACACCGTTATTGCAAAATATCCTGAAAAAGTAATTGAATACAAAAACGGAAAAGAAACTTTGCTGGGTATGTTTATGGGCGAAGTGATGAAACTTTCTAAAGGAAAAGCAGACCCTAAAGTAACCAACCAACTTGTAAAAGAAACATTAGATAAAAAATGAATATGAAGAGAATTATATATCCTGTTTTAATTGCCGGTGGAGCAAGCGTTTTTTTTGCATGTGGAACAAAGAACGGAGAAAAGGAAGCAAAAGCCAAGTTACCGCCTAATATTGATCTGAGTGGTTCTTTTACCAACAGCTCGCAGGAAACTGTAATACTAAGTTTTTTACCGATTACCGGAGAACAGATTCTTGACTCAGCAAAATTAGATGAGAACGGAAATTTTAAGTTCGAAAATCTGCACGTGCCGGGAATTGGATTTTACACACTAAAAATAAACAGGGGAAATTTTTGTCCTTTGATCTTAAACGAAAATCAGAAAGTAAAAATTACCGGCGACGCAAAAAATCTTGGGTATACTTATAGCACCGAAGGAAGTAAAGAGACAGAAGTGTTTCAGCAAATTTCTGAATTAAGTATGGCGCACAAAACCAGAGTAGATTCTCTGGGTGCAGATTTTCAGGCCAAGCTTGGGCCTAACAGTGTTGAGAACAGCAAAGAGTTTGTTGAACTGAGCGCAAAGTATGAAGTGGTTTATAATACACTGATGGCAGAATTCAGCAAACAGTTAGTTGAAGTGATCAATGCAAATCCCAAATCGCTTGCATGTATTACGGCTGTTGCACAATTAGATCCTTCAGTGTATATAGATCAGTACAAAAAATTAGACAAAGACTTAACAGAAACCTATTCCAATTACGATTCAGTAACAACTTTTCATGAGCAGGTTTTAAAATACATTACGCTTGCCATTGGAGCAGATGCCCCCGACCTGAATATGCAGGGGCCTGATGGTAAACAGGTATTACTCTCCTCACTCAAAGGAAAAGTTGTGTTGCTTGATTTTTGGGCAAGCTGGTGCAAACCCTGCCGCAGAGACAATCCCAGTGTTGTAAAAATGTATAAAAAATTCAAGAGCAAAGGTTTTGAGATCTATGCAGTTTCTCTTGATGAAAATAAAGATGACTGGGCAAAAGCAATTAAAACAGACGAGCTTACCTGGATACATGTATGCGATTTTGGTGCCTGGCAGTCTGACGCCGTAAAAGCATACGACGTTACTGCCATTCCCTTTTCTGTGCTGATCAATAAAGAAGGTAGAATCGTAAACAAAGGCCTGCGCGGAGAGCAATTGGAGAAACAGGTAAAAGCTTTATTGGGTTCTTAATTTTATTTTTTAAACTCCTGCACTTTTATGCTCTTTCATAAAAAGCTTTATCGGGTTCTATTTCTGTTTTTTCCGCTGTTTTATTTTTGCCAGGAAGAAACTTATTTTCAGCAGGAAGTAAATTATAAAATTGATGTAAGGCTCGACGATAAATGCCATGTGCTGCGTGCCAGCGAAAAAATAGAATACATAAATAATTCTTCTGAATCCTTAAGTTTTCTTTATTTCCATTTATGGCCAAACGCCTATAAAAACAATGCTACCGCTCTTGCAAAACAAATTCTTGAGAACGGAAAAACAGAAATGTATTTTGGCCGTAAAAATGAATTTGGCTGGATTGATAGCCTTGATTTTAAAGTGAACGGAGAAAAAATTAAAATGGAATACGATGTTAAGGATTCTGACATTTGTAAACTTATTTTAAATACTCCGCTCAAACCCGGAGAAAAAATTGAGATCACTACTCCCTTTCGCGTTCAGCTTCCGTCAGCAACCATCAGTCGCCTTGGTCATATTGGCCAGGCTTATGCAATTTCTCAATGGTTTCCAAAACCCGCAGTGTATGATAAGAACGGATGGAACCAGATGCCATATCTTGACCAGGGCGAATTCTATTCTGAGTTTGGAAGTTTTGATGTGAGCATTACCCTGCCAAAAAATTATGTAGTAGGTGCAACCGGAGATCTTGAAAACGGAGAAACAGAATTGGAATGGCTCGATAAGAAAATACTTCAGACAGAAAGTAAAATAGTAAAGCGCCGGCAACTCGCCGCAGCCGGAATTCAGTTTTTTGATTCGCTTGCTTTTCCAATTTCATCTACAGAATTTAAAACCCTGCGTTACAAACAAAATAACGTTCATGATTTTGCATGGTTTGCCGATAAGCGTTTTAACGTAATGAAAGGAGAAGTCATCTTACCAAAAAGCAAAAGAAAAGTAACTGCCTGGGCCATGTTTACCGATAGTAATTTTGAACTCTGGTTAAAAGCTACGGAATACATTGCCGATGCAACTTTTTTTTACTCCTTGTGGAACGGAGATTATCAATACAACAACGTAACTGCAGTTGACGGAACAATAAGCGCAGGCGGAGGAATGGAATATCCGAACATTACCATTATCAGCGAAGTGTCAAATGCGTTTGAACTGGAAACAGTGATCATGCATGAAGTGGGACATAATTGGTTTTATGGAATGCTGGGAAGTAATGAGCGCATTCATGCCTGGATGGATGAAGGAATAAATTCTTTTAATGAGTTAAGATACAACCGCACAAAATATCCGGGCGCAACCGTTGGCGAATTGCTTGGGCGCGACAGTACAACAAAATTACTGGGCATAAACCAATTTAAAAATGCTTACCAGTATTATTTTTTGTATGAAAAATCTGCATTAGAAAATAAAGACCAACCCGATGAGCTGCACAGTGCGCTTTTTTCTGAAGGAAATTACGGAGCCATTGTTTACAGTAAAACTGCACTGGCATTTGATTACCTTTTTCATTATATGGGAGAAGATAAATTTGACGAGGCAATGAAATTTTATTTTGAGCATTATCATTTTAAACACCCCTACCCTGCTGACCTCAGAAAAACATTGGAGTTTTACAGCGGAAAAGATCTGAGCTGGTTTTTTGATGATATGCTGGGTACAACCAAAAAATTAGATTACCGTGTACTTAAATACAGGGAAGAAGATAACGGCTCGCATTCTGTACTTGTAAAAAACTCAGGAGAGATCAGCGGACCTGTTTTGCTGTGCGGAATGAAAAACGGCAAACTGAAAGGAATGGTTTGGTACGATGGTTTTACCGGAGAAAGATGGCTGGGTTTTCCTACAAGCGAAATTGATCTGTTTGTAATTGATAAATTAATGATAATGCCTGAAGTGCAAAGGCAAAATAACCGAATCAGAACAAAAGGCCTGTTTAAAAAAATTGAACCAATTCAAATCCGTCTGCTTGCTATGATGGACAACCCTTCAAAAACGCAATTATGGGTAACACCTTTTGCCGCTGTTAATCCATACAACGGCGTTATGGTGGGTTTGCACCTGCACAACAATTTTTTGTTTGAGAAAAAATTTCAGTTCGATTTTGCTCCTGCCTACAGTTTAAACAATAAGCAAATTGCAGGCCTTGCAAACATTCAATTCAATTTCCATCCTCAAAAAAATTTCCAGACCGTGCAAGCCGGTATAGATCTGAAGCGTTTTGCTTATTCAGAAAAACCTTTTGATCTGAACTATAACCGCATTGACAATTATTTTTTGGTTGAGCTAAAAAAGAAAAAAGTCCGCAGCCCATTATCAAATAAGTTCGGCTTACATTATCTTACTCTTGTAAAAGAAAATTACGGCGGAGATTATACGGTAACTCCGCCCTGGCTCATAAAATATTTTGAAACAAAAACTTTTGCTGAACTGAGCTTTATTCATGAAAACAAAAGAACAATAAGCCCGTATTCGCTTAAAATAAATGTTCAGGCAGGTGATATGATCCACACAGGTTCTTTTGGTACCGGAACTTTTTCAAAAGCATCAGCAGAATTCAATTATCATTATACCATGAACAAAAAGAACAATGGTTTTGATATTAGAATTTTTGCCGGAACTTTTCTTAGTACCGGCGGAGGCACTGATGTGCGCTTTAGAATGGGAGGAATTTCTGGTTACCAGGATTACACTTACCAGTATTTGTATTTAGGAAGAACAGAAACACAGGGATTAAGTGCCCAGCAATTTGTAGAAGCTGACGGAGCATTTAAAACAAGAACTTATTTAGGTCAAAGCAGTAAATATCTGCTGGCAGTAAATATTAAAACTCCAAAACTTTTAAAAATGTTTGGTTTGTTTGCAGATATTGGAACCTGCGGATCTGACGGTTTACTGAACAAAGGAGACAAGGTAATGTATGATGCTGGAATTCATATTCAGTTACTGAAAGATATTGCAGACATTTACATTCCCCTTGCCTGTTCAAAAGACATTCAGGCCGGGTTGGATGCAAACCCATGGAATTTCTTTGAGCGCATTAAATTCAATTTTCGTATAGACAAAATGAATCCGAAAAAATATTTAGATAAAATAATTTCTTTCTGAGAATAAATGGAAAAAGGAA
>JACMLS010000403.1 GCA_014379485.1 Bacteroidia bacterium
AATATTCATTCCATCTTTCACAATAACTTTGAGAATTGATTTTTCTTCGGTTTTAACTAGAAGAACTTGCCCTAGCATTTTTCTATCTCTAGATTTTTTCTCAGGATAACGTTTCTCAAAAGCAAAATCAGTTTTAATAATGTGATCATAAGAATTATTAAAAACAGTTTTGTCCCAACCATAAATTTCAGCTATTTCTAAAATGGTTGAATGCAGTAAGTCGAGAATATATTTATACTTTTCTTTTTTGTGGAAGTTCAAATATTTTCCTTCATCAATAACATTCCAATAGCTACAAATTGAACCGAAGTAGATGGGTTTTTGCGAATTTTTTTCTGATGAGAGATGTATACAAATTCTTCCCGTTTTTGGCGGTTTATACCCGTTTAATGTATCATGATAAAAATCGGAAATGGAATTGACCGTGCGTCTGAAATCCCAATCTTCAGGTGCATCTTTAATCGCATTTCCGCTATAGTAAATTGTTATGTCATTGAGCGGTGCTCCCATATCCTACTCCTTAACCAATCTCTTATGATAAACTTTCCCGCCCAAGCTAATCGTAACAAAATAAACAGCCGGTTTTAAAGCGGAAATATTTACCTGTTTAGTTTGCGTTCCTGAAAAAGTTCCGAGGTTTTCTGTGTAAACAGATTGCCCTAACACATCATAAATAGTAAGAACAGAATTTGCGTTGCCGGGTAAATTCATTTCTACATTTAAAAGATCTTTTGCAGGGTTGGGATAAATTTTAATGTTGTTTGACTGATCTTTTACAGATGCAATTCCTATGCAAGGATTTACAAATGCATCTACAGACACGGCTCCGCTGTTGCAAGAACGTGTGCTGTGTTCTACTTCCCAATCATAAAAATAATAATAGTATTGGTTTGCATTTGTTCCGGTTACAGTAGAGTTTACAATGCTTACTGTATTTGCAATGTCGTAAGGATAAAAAATTTCGTTGGTCTGGCTGGCACGGAACATGTCTGGCGCGCCAATACATTTTATAGTATAACCGTTTCCTTGCGGAACAGTCCAGTTTAAAGTAACGCGGCTTTGTCCGGCTGGTAAATTAAAAGTTCCGGTTTGTACCAGGCCGCCAACAGAATCTCTTACTTCAAATGTTCTGTTGCCTGCTGCATTTGCAAACACCTTTACACTTATCAGGTTCATAGCATTGTAAACATTAAACACTAATCCGTTTACAGAAGTAGCATAGCCACCCGGTGTGTTTAATGTATCAACCGGACCAACTTTTGCTGTATCTAAAAAATATTCTGCATTCTCTGCCCAATACGTTGTTGTTGTAGTAAGTGTTGGAGTAATAAAAGTATTTCCGCTGCCAACGTATTGCCCGCTGTTATTGTACCACAAAATATTTCCGCTTCCGCTTGCATTTAATGTTGCGTTGCCAGAATAACAAATGGTATCTCCTGTAACTGTTGGTGCAGATGGAACCGGAATTACAGAAACTTTAAACGGAGCAGAAACCAATGTGCCGCAATAATTTGTTCCTATCACAGTAAAATTTCCGGGTGTTGTTACCCAAATGCTTTGCGTTGTTGCGCTGTTGCTCCATAAATAATTTGTTGCAGCATCTGCAGTTAACTGAATGGAATCTCCGGCGCAAAATTTTCCGTTTGTTTTACTCGGAGTAATTTTCATGGCGCCTCCGGAGTTTCCGGGCATTTGTTGTGTGAGTGTAAATGGAATTGCGGTCCAGTTATTTGTTTCGTCTTCTTCAATAAAATGATTTGGTTTGTCCACTTCAGAAACGATCCAGTAATTTCCGTTACAAGTTCCGGGCGGAATATTGATCCACATACCATCCAATGTTTCATCATAAACATCTGTCCAGCCGCTCGAAATTCCCATCTGCACTTGCGAGCAGGCGTAA
Source organism: Bacteroidia bacterium (assembly GCA_014379485.1). GTDB lineage: Bacteria > Bacteroidota > Bacteroidia > B-17B0 > Aurantibacillaceae > AM-1111. Next base: position 1,901 of record JACMLS010000403.1, read on the forward strand.
GATCCCCCTCCTAAATTGTCATTCGGAAAATCAGAAACATTATTTAAAACAGTTCCTTGCCCAACATACATATTAGTATCGCGGCAATGTCCGTTACCTGAAGCTGAAGAACATTTATAATAATCCATTAAACAAAATCCGAGTTTAGATCCTGTACCAACAATTGGCCAGTTGCGCGGATCAGATTCTGCAGGATCTTGTAAACGCAAAGTAACAACGTCCCAATCATCCACATGATCGTGCCCGTGAGTTGGATGATAGGTCATTGAGCCGGCCCAACGATCGTTGTAGCTCATTGCATTTCCGTTCTTATGATAAATGCGTTGTTTAATTAGATGTTTTGGCAAAGCACCGTCAGGACAATTTCCGGGGTTGGTAGCAAAAGTATCTGTACCGCAGGTATAATAAGTTGTTCCCTGCACAGTAAGCGGGCCGTGACCAATGTTTGGTGTAGAACCCGTAATTCTTAATCTTCCGTTGTTTACTCCGTTGCCGGTTTGGGCATATTCGCTGGGGCCGCTCATATAATTCTGTAATGCGTACCAGGAAATAGTAATGTCAGGCAGCAAATCGCAATTGGTTCCACCACTATCGCAACTGCAGGTTGATGCGTTGCTGGTGTTGCATTGTGAGTATACGGTTGCAGAACTTGCCGCAAAAAGAATAACGGAGAGTAAAAGTTTTTTCATGTTTTTTATTGAAGAGATTTCCGGTAAAAATTAGCTAATGCAAGGTAGTAAAAAAAAGGAGATTTCACACTATGGAAACACATAGAAACATAGAGCACATAGAATAATTTCTCTATTGTGTTCTATGTGCCTATTGTGGTTTAGTTTTTCAGGTTCTTCCTTAAGACCCTTGCAATATACTTTTCGGAAGTTAAAAGTGCTGTTTGTATTTTTTTTGCGTAATGAATACTGTCCATTACTTCTTTATTTTTTTCGTGCAGCTTATTGTAGGCGTTGTCAACTTCAAATTTTTGTGTTTCAACAATGTCTTTTTGCTTTTCTACCTGCTGCTTTTGCAATTCAATAATACTTTTTTGTTTGCGTATGATTCTGAAACGATTAAGAAGGAACAATGAAAAAACGATTACAATCAATAAAACTCCTGCTACTGCGTAAATGATAACGCGCTGTACTTTTTTTTCTTCTTCAGAAATTGCTTTTAGCTTTTCTTTTTCGGCTCCGGCCTGAGCTTTCAGTTCAATTTCTTTCTTCTCCACTTCAAAATTTGTTTTCAGATCGCCCATTTGCCTGTTGTTATCTAAATTAAAAATAGAATCGGTGAGCTCTTTAAACTTTACCTGGCTTTGATAAGCTTCTTTATATTTACCCATGCGTTCGTAAGCCATGGCCATGTTTTTATAGCAGACCTGCAGACTCCCTATATCGCCCATTTTTTCACTGATTTGCAGCACCGAATCGCCGTAAGTTATGCACATTTTAAAATCTTCTGATCCCAGATAAATGGTGCTTATGTTCAGGTAACACAAGGCAAGTCCTACCTGGTCGTTAATTTCATGTCTGAGTTTTTTTGATCTTAAAAAATAGTCAAGAGCTTTTTTATATTGGGCCTGGTTGGTATAAAACACACCTATATTTCCGTAAGAAGCTGCCTGGCCTTCCAGGTCACCGAGCTCTTCAAATATTTTTAATGAGCTTAAAAAGCATTCAAGAGCCTTTGGATAATTCTTTTGAAGTGTGTAAACATTTGCTATGTTCCGTTTGCCAATTCCAATGCTTGTTTTAATATCAGCGTTGGAAGATGTAAGCAACATTTCTTCCTGGATGGCAAGTCCTTTCAAATAGTACTCCAACCCTTTATCGTATTTTTTTTGCGCCATGTAAACATTACCGATGTTAGCATAACAAATTCCGATTCCCTGTTTAAAGCCTGCCTTTTCGTATCCTTTCAATCCTTTTAAATTACATTCAAGCGCTTTCGGAAAATCAGAACGGTCAAAATACATAACAGCCAACGTACTGTAGCCCCACGCAATTCCTTTTTCATCTTTTCGCTCTTCCTGTATTTTCAAATACTTCATAAAATACTCTTCGGCTTTTGGAAAATCGCCCTTATTCGAATAACAAACTCCGATCACTGAAAGCGCCTTGCTCTCCCATTTTCTTTGTTTGGTTTTTAGTGCGAGTGCTAATTCCTTCCCGGCAATAACAATGGCCGAATCAGGATTATTGCCCCGCATACTCCATGCAATTGATTGCACGGCTTTAAGACGAACGGTATCGGGTTTGCTTTCGTTGTTAAAAATTTTCCAGAGAGAATCATTCCTGCTGCTTTGCGGCAAGGCAAAAGTGGTGACTATAAAACATGTTACAAGCAAAAAGTTTTTCATTGCGGTAAAGTACGCACAATTCTTAGATTTAAATGCTTATTTGTTTTCCAGATGAGAAAACACAGAGTGCAGATCAGTTTTTTGTTTTAGTGTTTTCAAATCTCACTACAAAACCTGTTATGTGATCAAATTTGACGGGAACCGATTCTGATTTTTTTAATTGTTCAATAGTGCACTCTCCTATTGAAATAGGATCATCGTGCGAAAACTTATCCCAATCCAGCACAGAAATTTTAAAAACATCTTTATCATTGTAATACACTATTTCTGAAGTATCTCCTATGTTCCATTCGTCAGTAGATTTCTGAATGTGCGAAGTGTGCATTAAAAACTGCGGGGCCGGAAAAAATGTTTCGAAATAAAGATCGGGGTAAGAGCTTTTGAAAAGTGTAATATCAGATCCGGCCGGGCTCCAGTCTTTATCGTTTTGCAAAGTAATTTTTTTGCAGATAAATGTTGAGGAATAAACTTTTGGGATGTTGAGTTTAAAACTCACCTGCATATCAACGAGTCTTTGCGGCATGCTATTCCTGTAAATTACATCGAGGCTGTCATTGTAATGATCTCCGTTTGCCGCTTCACTTATCTCTTTGGCGTTTGGACGCAATTGTTTTTTGGCGTGGATCTCAGAGAAAAATTCGTCCTGGTAAACTCTCAGCTGTATATCCTTTCCATTTCCTGCTGCAATTGAACTGAAAAAATAAAATGGCACAGAAATTTTTATTGAGTTACGTTGCAGGGCATGCAAAGTGTCTGTCTGAAAAATGAGGGTAGAACTGCCGGGCGGAATGCGATAATTCATTCTTCTGTGAAAACATTCAAACTTCTGATCGCTTAACGTAATGGGTTTTCCATCGCATAAAAACTCAAACCGGTAAGAGGTGTAGCGGCAGGTATCTTTACTTTCTTTGTGAACAGGAAAGGGAATACCTGAAGGATTGGAAATATAGAATTCAAATTCCAGTGTTCTGTTGCTGGTATCAGCAGTAAAAATAATTTCTGCTTTTTTATCTATATCATTTTTGGAAGCGGTTTGATATTTAAATTTTTTTCTTTCACTTTCACCGCTCCCGCAAGAGGATAAAATTACTGAGGCAGAAATAATAACTAATAGGAGTGCTTTTTTCATTGGGGGAACGCTGATGGCGCAGTCCCGATAACTATCGGGATAGCGGATTTTTACGGATTTGGTTTTTAGTAAGAGAAATGGTTGATCAAATTTAATGTTTTTGATTAATTACAGGTCATAAAAAAACAAAAAACTCATTCCCCTCCAACAAAATGTGAGGGTCTTACAATAAGCAGGGGCGAAACATTTTGATACTTAGAAATTCCGATTTTGTTTTTTTTAATTCTCAGTTCCTCTATTTCTTTTTTGGCATTCATGAGTTTTTCCTGCAATTCAACGTTTGCTTGCGGCAGAGGTTCAACTTTTTTTCCCTGGGCAAGTTTCTTGTAATAAATTTTCATTTTTTCTTTCCACTCTTCCATGCTAACCTGCGGCCCGTCTTTTTCTGCCAGCTCAGTAAGGCTGTCTAATTTATCTTCTGTTGTTAGAATTTTTTCTTCTATGATCTTTAAACTGTCTTCGGCTTTTTTGCGATTGGTTTCGTTATAAGAATTAATATACTCTTCGTAAAGAGCATTAAGAAAGCCAACCGCAAATCTTTTTTCTCCTTCGTAAAATGTGAGCTGAACAAGGCCAGCTTTTTGTATTTCTGTCTGCAAACTGGCCCTGATCTTTGAAGGGGCATCTGTTCTCTCCATTTTTTTCAACGCAGCGGCTACAAGGTCTTCAGAATTAAACGCAGCAACGATCTCCTGGCTGGTAATGCTTTTTTGCGTTGTATCAGATCTGTTCAGAATACTTTCTGCTGACAGTGGTTGATATGGCATTATTGTCATTGCTGCATGCGGACTATTTCCCAGTTCGCAATTACTTAGCAAAACAGTTAAGCAAATAAAAAGTATAGCAATGACTTTTTTCATTTATAAGCTCAAACAAAAACCCTTTCGTTTATTTTCCGAAAGGGTTTCAAAATTTTTGAACGCGGATGACCCTGATTATTTTTTGTTCGCTAACACTTTCGCGCTAAAAAACTCCCTGTTCATACGCGCAATGTTCTCAAGCGAAATCTCTTTGGGGCATTCTGCTTCGCAAGCTCCGGTGTTGGTGCAATTTCCAAATCCTTCTTCGTCCATTACCGCGATCATGTTTTCTGCGCGGCTTGTTCTTTCAATCTGACCTTGCGGTAAAAGTGAGAGTTGAGAAATTTTTGCTGAAACGAATAACATGGCCGAAGCATTTTTACAGGCTGCAACGCAAGCGCCGCAACCAATACAAGCAGCCGCGTTAAATGCATCATCAGCATCTGTCTTCGGAATTAAAATATTGTTGGCGTCTTTTGCATTACCTGTGTTTACAGACACGTAACCACCTGCAGCAATAATTCTGTCAAATGAAGAACGATCTACCACAAGATCTTTTACAACAGGAAAAGCTGCGGCTCTCCAGGGTTCAACCACAATCGTATCTCCGTCTTTAAACGAACGCATGTGCAACTGACAAGTAGTAATTCCGCCTTTTGGTCCGTGTGGTCTTCCGTTAATGTGCATTGAACACATTCCGCAAATTCCTTCGCGGCAATCGTGGTCAAATGCAATTGGTTCTTTTCCTGTGCTGATCAATTTCTCGTTCAGTACATCAAACATTTCCAAAAAAGACATGTCAGGAGAAATATCGCTTACAGGATAAGTCTCAAGATGACCTTCAGTTTTACTATTTTTTTGTTTCCACACTTTAAGTGTAAGATTCATTCCGCCTTCGTGACTCATAGTATTTTATTTTTAATGTAAGAAAGTGTTTAAAATAATTGGGGGTTAGTGAATAGCGAATAGGCAATAGGGAGGGCCGCTATTGCAATAATGGTTGTGATAATTTTTGCTATTTTTTTTGTTTTCTTCTTTACTTTTAATTCCAAAACTTTAATAAGTGAAACAAGCATTTTCATTTCCTGTGTAATTGAATCATTCAATTTTTTTAATTCTTCTTCTTTTACAAATTCAAGTCTTGTAGCTAAAATAAATCCTGACTCTAACTCATCAAGTGAACCTTTTGCAATTCTTAAAAAATTGAGAAAACTCTTAGTTGTATTTCTGCCATGTCCTTCTGCAATGTTTAGGGAAACAGAATAAGAAGCCCTTCTAACCTGGCTTGTTAACCCAAAAATCTCGTCAGAAGGAAACTTTTTTGTGATTTTATATACCTCAACAGCAATATCAATAGCTCTCTGCCAAACAATTAAATCTTTGTAAGAATTTATTTTACTCATAATTCAATTTTTATAATCTCTAATCCCCTATTCACTATCTCCTATTCCCTATCCCCCTTTTTATTTATAGTTACGCGCTGCAATTTTAATATTCTCGTAATTCAATTCTTCTTTATTCAATTCCCAATCAGAAACTCCTTTAAATTCCCAAGCTGCTACATATTTAAACTCCTCATCATTCCGTTTTGCCTCACCACCATCTTCCTGATACTCTTCACGGAAGTGACCGCCGCATGATTCGTTTCTGTGTAATGCGTCTTTACACATCAACTCTCCCAACTCAATAAAATCTGCAACACGACCTGCTTTTTCCAATTCCGGATTAAATTCGTTAGCATCTCCGGTTACACGAAGATCTGACCAGAATTCTTTTCTCAGTTGCTGAATTTCTCCGATTGCTTCTGTTAATCCTTTTGCGTTGCGGGCCATTCCGCATTTGTCCCACATAATTTTTCCGAGACGTTTATGAAAATGATCTACAGATTTTGTTCCTTTTATCGAGAAAAATTTATCGATCGTATCCTGAACATTTTTTTCTGCTTCAGCAAAAGCCGGATGGTCTGTTGGAATTGCTTTGGTCCTGATCTCATCTGCAAGATATTCGCCGATGGTGTATGGAATTACAAAATATCCATCCGCTAAACCTTGCATGAGCGCACTTGCACCTAAACGATTTGCTCCATGATCAGAAAAATTTGCTTCGCCCAATGCGTATAAACCGGGAATGGTGGTCATTAAATTATAATCTACCCAAAGACCACCCATTGTGTAATGTACTGCCGGATAAATTCTCATTGGCACTTCATACGGATTTTCGCCTGTAATTTGTTTATACATATCAAACAGGTTTCCGTATTTCTCTTTCACCACATCCTTTCCTAATGCAATAATTTCTTCTTTAGATGGGCTGTGCATTCCTTTTTTATTCGCTTCTACTTTTCCGTAACGTTCAAAAGCCGCAGCAAAATCAAGAAACACTGCTAATTTAGATTTACCAACTCCAAAACCGGCATCGCATCTTTCTTTTGCTGCACGCGATGCAACATCTCGCGGAACTAAATTTCCGAATGCAGGATATCTTCTTTCTAAATAATAATCTCTTTCATCTTCAGGAATTGTATTTCCTGCTCTGGTATCTCCTTCTTTTTTCGGCACCCAGATCCTTCCATCGTTACGCAAAGATTCTGACATCAATGTAAGTTTACTCTGATGATCTCCGGAAACAGGAATACATGTTGGATGAATTTGTGTGTAACAAGGGTTGGCCATAAATGCGCCGCGCCTGTGTGCTTTCCAGGCAGCAGTTACATTGCTTCCCATTGCGTTGGTAGAAAGATAAAATACGTTTCCGTACCCGCCTGTACACAATAAAACTGCGTGGCCAAAATGGCTTTCTAATTTTCCGCTTATTAAATCTCTTGCAATAATTCCTCTCGCTTTTCCATCAATCATCACAACGTCTAACATTTCATGACGTGCGCATAATGTTACTGCACCCATACCCACTTGCCTTTGCAATGCAGAGTATGCGCCTAATAATAATTGCTGTCCTGTTTGACCCGCTGCGTAAAAAGTTCTTTGCACTTGCGTTCCTCCGAATGAGCGGTTACTTAAAGTTCCGCCATATTCTCTTGCAAATGGCACGCCTTGTGCAACGCATTGGTCAATAATGTTTCCTGAAACTTCTGCAAGTCGGTGTACGTTTCCTTCTCTTGCACGATAGTCACCACCTTTAATTGTATCGTAAAACAAACGGTAAACAGAGTCGCCATCGTTCTGGTAATTTTTTGCTGCGTTAATTCCTCCCTGCGCAGCAATAGAATGTGCGCGGCGTGGCGAATCCTGAAAACAAAATACTTTTACTTTGTAACCCATTTCTGCAAGCGATGATGCTGCCGAAGCGCCTGCAAGACCTGAACCTACCACAATAATTTCGAGGCTACGCTTGTTTGCCGGATTAACCAATTTACAATGTCCTTTGTATTCGGACCATTTTTGTTCTATGGGACCTGCTGGAATTTTTGAATTTAATTTTGAAGACATATTTTTGAAATTTTATTTTAAATTTTTTCTTTTTTGTCTGAATCGACGGGCTCAGTCTGACAAAAAACCTGTCACACTGAGCTCGTCGAAGTGTGACGTGGAAAGTTCTATTTTATCAATCCAAAAGCAATCACCAACGGCATTGCAGCAAAAATTACAGGAACACCAATTGCAAAAAGAATTCCTACTTTTCTAACAAGCGGAGAATATTTTCTGTGATTCATTCCCAATGATTGAAATGCGCTTTGAAAGCCGTGCAGTAAGTGATACGAAAGTGCTATTACACCAACCATGTAAACAGAAACAAAATACCATTTTGAGAAAACAACTTTCATGTCTTCAAAAGTGTTATGTTCTGTTTCGTTGAACACTGCAATTTTTGTAGGGATCCAGAAGTTTGCCAGATGCACAACCAAAAACATTAACAACAAAGAACCTAAAATACCCATTGAACGCGAGTACCAGCTGCTGTTTGCGTTACCATTTGTCATTGCATATTTTACCGGGCGAGCTTTATTATTTTTAAGTGTAAGCTGCAAAGCAAGTACCATGTGTGCAATTAAACCTGCAAAAAGGCCTACTTCCATAATGCGTATTACAATATTGTGCGACATAAAATGTGCGCCTTTATTGAAAGTGGCTCCATGATCATTAAGAAAAATGAGGGAGTTAAGACTAACGTGCACTACTAAAAACCCGATAAGGAAAAGGCCGGTAAGCCCCATGAGTAATTTTCTGCCAAGGGTAGAGGTGAGAAAGGTTTCTTTGCTCATAATAAAAAGAATTGATTGGATTTGGTTGTTACCGACAAATGTATAATTCAAACGGGGGATTAACAAGGAAAAGCAGGAAAGAATTTTGTGCCTGAAAAGGAAATGTGATTGGGTGGAAATTTATTGTAATTGATTGTAATTCATTGGGATGAGCATAGGGTAATTGATTGTAATTTGTGGCAATTGGTTGTTTGGAAGCTATTGAGAATGAATAAAAACAAGAATATGACTTGAATCAGGTTTGTTGATGAAAAACAAGAAAAACAATTTTGGTTCATTTTTACTTCAGCAAAAACGAAATGCTTTTTGCAATAATTTCCTGCGTATCTAAAGGCAGGCGGTTTTCTGTCCACGGATGTTTGCCTCCGAAAGTATGATCGGCTTCTTCCATCATATACAATTCAGAACCGGGAATATTTTTATTCAGTTCAACTGCTTCCTGCCACAAAACAGAATCGTCTTTTTTTCCGTGAAAAATTAAAACCGGAATTTTTATTTTTTTTGAAACCGGAACAAGATCCAAGCGATTTATATTCTTTGTAAAATCTTCGTAGAACTGAAAATAGAGCGGAAGATTTTGGCCTGTTCGAAAATTCTGAACGTAGGCAACTCCATCTCTTCTCCAATCAACCAGCTCAGGCGGATTCATTCTGCTGTAAGTATCACTTATAGCAGCCCAGGTAACAGCTTTTTTTACTCTTGCATCTTCTGCAGATTTCAATAAAGTAATTCCTCCGCCTCTGCTGTGTCCAAGCAAAAATAGTTGATCCGTATCAATCTCGTTTTGAAAATCACTGATTTCTTTTGTCACACTGAGCCCCGTCGAAGTGCGACAAAAGAAATCTATCACAAGCGCCAAATCATCCAGTTCAAGAGAAAAATTATTATTTCCGAAGGCATCTAAATCTAAAGTTTCGGTAAGATTTTCGGGCGTGGTTCCGTTATACGAAAAATTATATTTTACAAATACAAAACCCGCTTCTGCAAACTCTTTTGCTACCAAATTAAAATGTCCCCAGTCTTTAAATCCTTTAAAACCATGCGAAAAAATAATGACGGGTTTTTTTACACCGTTCTCAAACCAGCTTACATCCAATGTAATTGGTTTACCTTTTGAGCCATCTATTATAAAATTCTCTGTTCTCATAATCTACTCAATTTGAATTGCACAATACCCTACCGAAGAACGTGAAAAATTGCCTTTAAGTATTTTAGAAATCGAAAAGTCATAATACGAAGTTGAAAAATGCTTTGGTTTTGTACGCAGGTAATCATAATTATTTGAGCCCTCGTATTTTTCTACACCAACCTGCGGCGGATTTTCTTCGTTTTTACTTAAAAAATCCGGAAAAACGATCCAATCTCCTTTCTGCAAAATCTGTTCCATATCACTTGACCTGAAACCAAGTTCAAGTGGATGTAATTGCTGAAACTTCATTTGGGGTCTGCTTTTTAAAAACTCTTTTTGCCATTTGGGAATTGAATCTGCCAAAGAAGAAAAGCAGATTGGGGAATTAATTCCACTGTTTCTTAAAATTGCCGAAGTTCCCATAAGCCAATCTCCGGCAAAAGGCGAATGGCTCATGTAGACAATTATTCCGGGAGAAGTTTTTTTTATTTCGGCCGTCATTTTATAAAAACTTTTTACCTGTGCTGAATAGTAACCTGAATTTACGAAAGTATTTTTTGCCTGCCAAATTGCGAATGAAAAATAAAGTAACACCAGCACATTACTGACTATTGTTGAACGCTGTTTAATGTTTTGAATAGAAAGGGCCGACAAAACCAAGACCAGCAACAGGCCTGGCACAAGATAATGGTGCTGATCGTCCATGCGAATGCTTTTTAAAAGTATGAGCTGAACCAGGAACCAGGAAAGCGTAAGGATGAAAATTTTCACAAGACTTCTGCGGGTAATAACATGGTTCCTGTAAAAAAACATGGTAACGGGGGCCAATAAAAAAACCGAAGAGAAAAAAAACTGCCAGGCATTATATCCTAAAATTGAAAAAATGCCCTGCTCGTAAGGATAACCATAGATCTTTTTGCTGAATAAAATTATTGAAAGTAGAATAGCGAACGGAATGATAAAAACAATAAAACCCTGTTTGTACTCTCGTGTAAATAATTTTTTTTGGGGATTGATAAATAGAAAATCCATTAATCCCACAAAAGGTAAACAGAAAATAAAAGATTCTTTTACCAAGGCGGAGAAGAGAAAAAGTACAAGCGCAAAATATTTTTCTTTCGCAGTATTGTTTTCACGGTAACGCAGCCAGTGATAAAAACCGGCAAGCAAAAACAATTCGCCTATGTTTTGTGCGGGCGGTATCAATGTCCACCAGGTTTCATTATTCCTGCCAAAAACATAAACAGCAAGAATGGCAAGTTTGCCTAATCCTTTTCCTCCAAGTTTCCCTATAATGAGAGACAGAAATAATACTGAGAAAAACAGTATAAAAAGATTCCAGACCCTCCATGAAAAATAATTATCGCCAAACAAAACGCATTGTGTTTTTGTTATTAACCAACCCATTGGCCTGAATCTGCCAATCTGCGCGTCAATCAAAACAGAACCTGCAAGATTTGGCGTTTGGTCAAAGAGAGATTTTTTATACGCGGCTTCCATTTTTTCGGGAGCATTCATGGCAATAATGCGATGATCGTCTCCCACAGAAAAAGGCGTATTCAAGACAGGAAAAATAAGTGCAGCAAACATAACTGTGAGCACAAGGCAAACAATTGCATCAGCAAACAATTTATTTTTTTGAAAGGTCATCTCTTATTCCGCGAACGGTATGTTTGAGTGGACGAAAAGAAGTTTATCAGTAAAATGCATAAAAATTCTAAAAGTCCAAGTTAAGCATTTTGAATGAAGAATTTTCTGATTATGTTTGCTGTGTCAGGAATAATTTTTACTTTCAAAAAGTGAAAAAGAAAAGAAAGAAGAAACGTTTGCCAAGAATTGTGGGGCGCAGGGAATTTGTAGATTTTCCGGCGCTGAACATGAAAAATATTGAGGCAAAAATTGACACAGGCGCTTATACCTGTGCCCTGCATTGCCATACCATTGCAGAAAAAGAATTGGGCGGAAAAAAAGTGCTTTGTTTTTTTCTGTTAGACCCCTCTCACGAAGAATATCATCAGACAGAGCATGTGTTTTTTGATTACTCTCGCAAAAAAATAAAAAGCTCTTCAGGAGAATTTGAAGAACGCTACATTATTAAAACCATTGTAAGATTAGGAAGACGAAGAATCCGCACTACCATTTCTTTAACCGACCGCGGCAACATGCGCTATCCGGTTCTTATTGGAAGAAAACTACTCCGCGGAAAATTTATTGTAGACGTTTCAAGAATGCATACGAATGGAATTTTATTTAAGAAAGCTTTTTTGTAGAAGGAGTAGTGTGATATTAAACACGAAAGATATGAAACTATTGGGTGGAAGATTGGAAAGTTGGAAGAGTGGGGGCGGGTTGTCCTTTTCAAAGAATAAAGTTGTAATAAGGTTTTTTTTAACTCAACATTGTCTTAATTTAGTCTATCCTAAAACAGTTCCACTACAGATTCACACACCCAATCTTCCATTCTTCCAACCTTCCACCCAATTATAAAACATTTTTTAAAATTAAGGACCCCATGAGAATCGCCATTTTATCCAGGAACAAAAACCTCTACTCCACTAAACGCCTCATTGAAGCCGGAGAACAACGCGGACACGAAGTTGTTTTGCTTGATCACATGAAATGTACACTGGTAATTGAAGCAGGCAGACCGCACATTTACAGCGGAGGAAAAGAAATTACCGGCATTAACGCAGTAATTCCGCGCATTGGTTCTTCTGTTACATTTTACGGTGCGGCAGTTGTGCGGCAGTTTGAAATGATGAAAATATTTTCTGCAGTAGAATCTCAGGCGCTTGTACGTTCGCGCGATAAACTGCGCAGTTTGCAAATTCTTGCGCGTGCCGGCCTGGGAATGCCTAAAACTGCTTTCGCCAATCAGCCAAAAGATATTGAAACGTTGTTGCAGGCTATTGGTGGCGCGCCCTGCGTTATTAAATTACTTGAGGGTACACAAGGTATTGGTGTTATACTTGCCGAGAATGACAAGGCTGCAAAATCTGTTATTGAAGCGTTTTATAAACTGCAGGCAAACATGCTTGTTCAGGAATTTATTAAAGAAGCAGGCGGCGCAGATATCCGCGCTTTTATTGTTGACGGGCAAATTGTGGGGGTGATGAAACGCCAGGCAAAAGACGGCGAATTCAGATCTAATTTGCACAGAGGCGGCAGCGCAACTGTCATTCAACTTTCGCCCGAAGAAAGATCAACAGCTTTAAAGGCGGTGAAAAAATTAGGGCTCGGAATTGCGGGTGTTGATATGCTGCAATCTTCAAGAGGGCCATTGATAATGGAAGTAAATTCGT